>CANNLO010000055.1 GCA_947505055.1 Methylococcaceae bacterium
CGCGCCCCTGAGGAAAAGGAAGATTTTACTGCAATAAAATCATCCGATCCTGAAAATCAGGGTAAGGACAAAATTGATAAAAATGCTATCAAAGGCAAAACGACTAAAAATATCGGACACTTGTAATAGTCGTTAAAATATTACCAATACCCTGAGAGTACTTGATGACATCAATAGCGCAAGATAAGATCAATCTGTTTTCTCCTATTCTTATAGGAGATTTAAACTTAACTAATCGAATCATGATGGCTCCCCTGACGCGCAACAGGGCTGGCGAGGGCAATGCGCCAAAAGCGATGAATGTTGAGTATTACCGACAACGGGCCAGTGCCGGTTTGATTATTAGCGAAGGCAGTCAAATATCAGCTAACGCAATTGGCTATCCCGGAACACCCGGCATTCATTCGGAAGAACAAATCGCTGGCTGGAAACAAATCACCGATGGAGTTCACGAACAAGGTGGTCACATTTTCATCCAACTCTGGCATACCGGCAGAATATCTCATTCCTCACTGCTACCGGATCAAAGTCTACCTGTTGCACCCTCTGCGCTAAAGGCCAACGGACAGGCAATGACTTTTACTGGCATGCAGGACTTTGAAATACCGCATGCACTAACTCTAGCCGAACTATCTTATATCGTTAACGATTATGCAATAGCCGCGCAAAATGCAAAGTTGGCCGGGTTTGATGGTGTCGAGATTCATGCCGCGAATGGCTATTTGCTGGATCAGTTTTTAAGAGACAGCACCAACTTACGGGATGATAACTACGGTGGCAGTATTGCCAACCGCATGCGCTTGTTGATTGAAGTTGTAGAAAGAGTCATCACCATTTGGGGAGCATCTTGTGTCGGGGTGAGGCTATCGCCCGAAAACAGCTTTAACGATATTAAAGACAGCCAACCGCAACTGACTTTTAACGCAATCGCCAAAAAATTATCCGACTGCCCTCTGGCTTATCTGCATGTTCTGGAAGGCGATATGCTGTCCGGTGAACGACATTTGGATTATGTAGCATTAAGAAATTGTTTTAAAGGTTACTACATGGCCAATAATGGCTATGATCTTGATTCAGGCAATAAAGCGATTGAACAAAATCATGCCGACATGGTGGCTTTCGGTCAATTATTTATTGCCAATCCCGATTTACCGGAGCGCTTTGCCAAAAATCTGCCGTTGAACGAACCCGATCGAAATACCTTTTATGGCGGCGACGAAAAAGGCTATACCGATTATCCAAGTTATGGCGAGCAATAATCAATCATTCCTCGCTTTGATTAACTCAAGATAGCCGTCTTTATAGCCGGGATATTGAAACTTATATCCCAAGGCTTTTAACCGCGCATTATTGCAACGCTTATTCATCGCTACTTTTGCACCGATGGGCGACAACCTGGCCTCTGACTTAAAGGTTGGTAGCATCGTAACCCCACTACCTTCCTTGGATGTCGGGGCTTGGCACTTTAGCTGTTCTGCAAGCCAGGACATGACTTCCCAGGTCGGTGCCGGATCATCATCACTGGCCAGGTAACATTTTGCCAAGGCTTTACCCGCCAAACGTTGTTCCAGTAAAAAACCTAAAACGCCAACACAATCCTGCTGATGTATCCGATTAGTGAAATAAGGTGGAGTTTGCTGAATATCCGGTATTTGCAACGCAAGTCTTAGCAAATACTCTCGCCCAGGTCCGTAAATACCGGAAAAGCGCACCACGATATTAGCCGGATTGAACGCCATCAAAGTTTGTTCAGCTTGCCTGATCAACTGGCTGGCAATATTGTCCGGCTCAGTGATCGAATCTTCATCAACCCATTCGCCTTGCGTCTGTCCGTATACACTGGTCGAGGAAACCAGAAACCAGTTTGCCATGGGTAGCCTCGCAAGCAGATTCTTCAAGCCAATCTCATAAACGCTGTGATAACTTTGTTCATTGCGGCCTTCCGGCGAAACGATAAAAAAGACCTGAGTAAAATCGCTCGCAAGCTTGTTCAGATCATCAACTGAACTGATGTCGGCACTGACATAGTTAATGTGACTGGCCGCAGAAACCGGCGGATTACGTTTTAACCCGGTTATCTGATGGCCCTGCCTTGCTAATACCTCGGCAAGCGCAGAACCAATTGCACCGCAGCCGACAATGAGTATTTTGGCCATGTTATAGCCGATTGATAAGTTGTAATTCTTGCGGATAAGGCGACATGTAATATGATTCTTCAATATACGGATCGGGGCTTTTACGGAAATGATGCTTAAGCAAGGTTAACGGCACTATCAATGGAATGTAACCGTTCCGATAACGCTCAATCACTTCGCACAACTCTGCTTTATCGTCAGCGCTTAACGCTTTTTTCAAATAGCCTTGAATATGCTGCAACACATTGACATGATTTTTGCGGGTAGCCGGTTTTTTTAACGTCATCATCAACTGCAAAATATACTGCTCTGCAACTTCAGCGACATTGGTTTTAGTCACACCGGCCAATAGCTGCCCCAAGTCACGATAATCTTCATGGCTCATGATGATCAATTTATGTCGTGCATGAAAATTGGTCAGACTGGCTGGTGTCAACCCTTCAACAAGCAGATTTTTCCATCGATGCAGCACATAAACACGCTGAATAAAGTTCTCGCGCAAGCCTGCATCGCCCATACGACCTTCCTCCTCTACCGGCATTAAAGGATTGTTTCGCATCATTTGTTCAGCGTAAATACCGAATCCATCTTTATGAGGCTGCTCACCCCTAAAGACTTTGACCCGTTCCATACCACAACTGGGCGAATCCTTTTTCAGAATATAACCACATAAAGCAGCGTGCGCGTCTTTTTGTTGGTTGGCATAATTACGTAAACGTTCGGTTACATCAAAGTCAGGATCTTTAATACCAACACAACTGACCACTTTATTGATTTTGACCAAATGCAAGGTAGGACGAGGTGCGCCCAAACCTATCCCCATTTCCGGACACAAGGGTAAAAAATCGAAATATTCAGTCAGCGTACCGGTAATATAAGAGTCTTTTTTGTGGCCACCGTCATAGCGGACATTCTCGCCTAATAAACAACTGCTGATACCGATAGGAATTTTTTTCATAAAATAAAATTGCGAATTAATTTCTTGTCCCTTGAGTTTATAGGCTTCAGCGAATATTACAATTGTTTTTTGAGTGCTCCAAATAACTGGCCTGGTCGACTTTGTAAGTTCTCTCTAAACTTAGCGTTATAATGTTGTCTGATACCATTTCTGCATACCACAACGACATATATGACTTCTATCCCCCTAATGATTTCCAGCCCGCATCCATGCAGCTATCTGGCGGATAATTTTGCGCAATCGGTATTTGTTAAGCCTCAATTTACCTTGACTAACGGAGTTTATTCACAGCTTATCGCACATGGTTTCAGACGTAGCGGAGATAATGTATACACACCCCGCTGCGAGAACTGTTCCCAATGTGTACCGGTTCGCTTAGCTGTTAAACAATTTCTTCCTAACCGTCGCCAAAAACGTTGCCTGCAGAGAAACCTTGATACTACCGTCATCATCAAACCTGTTGCATTCGAACAAAAACATTACGAAATGTATCTACGTTACCAAAACCAACGGCATGCTGGTGGCAATATGGCCAACACCAGACCCGAAGAGTACCTTAACTTTTTAGGCAGTACCTGGTGTGATACGCGATTTATTGAATTTTCAATTGCCGGTGAACTTGCCGCCTTGGCCATCGTCGATTACCTGGATAATGCCCTGTCAGCTGTTTATACGTTCTTTGACCCCAAATTTTCAGACTATAGCCTTGGCGTTTATGCGGTACTTTGGCAGATAAGCACCGCACAAGAACAAGGCGTTGATTGGCTCTATCTGGGATTTTGGATTGCTGATTGCCAAAAAATGAACTATAAAATCCAATATCAGCCACTACAAGGTTTAATTAATCAACAGTGGCAATTTCTAAAAAAATAATTAGCGTATTGGTAAAATAACTTAAATTCAAAACAGGGAGATCATCAATGGCTAAATTAAAAAATGAACCACAGCTACTCAAAAAAGCGATGGAAGTTGGCGAAAATTATGCAAAAAATCGTGGTTACGCAAACTTTACTGCAACTGATTCGGCAAAAGACAAAACTGAATGCCTTTATCGCCTACTGGTGAACGACAAATTACTTCAGCCCTTGGCACTGGATCAGGAAAATGGTGTCAATATGAAACATAAGCTGGCGTTATGGATAGCCAAACAATTACCAAAAGATCACCCACTTCTGAAATAAGTCCAACTCACTTAAGGCTACCATCATGACTAACAAAACAAAATTACGCTGGGGTATTCTAGGTGCCGCGCGTATTAACGAACGCCTGATGCCTGCCATTGTTGAAGCCGACAATGCAGAACTTACGGCTATAGCCAGCCGACGCCCTGGAGCTGCCGCTCAAACCTTGGCTCAATATGCCCCGGGCCAAAAGCAGGTGAATGTTTATGACGATCTTGACGAGTTACTTGCCGACCCGTCTATTGATGCCATTTATTTGCCGCTTGCCAACCACGAACACGCAAAATGGACCTTGCGTGCCATCGAACAAGGCAAACATGTACTGTGCGAAAAGCCTATGGCCTTAACGATCGCCGATATTAACTCGATTTCAGCAGCTGCACAGCAGCATAAGGTCACGGTCATGGAAGGTTTTATGTACCGCTTCCACCCACAACATGCCAGGGTTCAAGAATTAATTGCTTCAGGGCTCATCGGCGAAATAAGGTCAGTACGATCCAGCTTTTCTTTTATGATGCGACCTGCACGACTGTATCGGTTAACAGAGAGCGTTGATAATGGCGGCGGAGCGATGTGGGATATCGGTTGTTATGCTATTCATTCAGCGAGGCAGTTTTTTAAAGAACCCGCTGTTGCCGTCACTGCTGTGGCCAAATATGTCGAAAGTGGCGCTGACATTGCCAACAGTGGCATCATCGATTTTGGTGATGGTAAATACGCACAATTTGATTTCAGTTTTGAACGTGCACGACGTTGTGAATATGAGATTATTGGCACTTTGGGCGGCATAAAATGTCATAACGTCTGGACAATGCCTGGCGATGTGCCGGTAATTTCCTGGTGGACTGAAGAAGCTAACAACGCTGAAGAACGACTGCCGACGGCCAATCACTTTAAATTAGAAATTGAACATTTCAGTGCCTGCGTATTAAATGGCACTGCACCTAAACTGTCATTAGAGGATGCCAAACAAAATTGCCAAATTATCGTTGCCGCTCTGGAATCTGCGGCAACGGGTCAAAGAATCCGGCTAATTTAACTTATAATCATCTTGGTAATTTAGAGAACAGCCGCGTGTCTTAAGGTCTCAAAACTCTTCCCATTCATCCCCATGAGACGCGACTGACTTAGGCTTGATCGGGGAAACAGGTTTTGATGCATAGCTTTTCTGACTACTAGCTGTGTTTTTAACAACGGTTGGAGACTGTACTTGCTTAACAGTCCTGGGGTTGTCATCTATTCTAAAACCACTTACCGTAATCGACAAATTGTGCGCTTGTTCTTCCAATGATTCTGCCGAAGCGGCTGCCTGTTCTACCAACGCCGCATTTTGCTGGGTAACATCGTCCATTTGGGCCACTGCCTGATTGACCTGTTCAATGCCAGAGGTTTGCTCCATTGAAGCGGCACTGATCTCAGCCATAATAGTGGTCACGCCACGAATAGAGTTAACGATCTCGCCCATGGTTTTTCCAGCTTGAGCGACCAATTTGGCGCCATCTTCAACTTTTTCTACCGAATCGCCAATCAGACCTTTGATTTCACCTGCTGCCGCAGCAGCACGCTGTGCCAGATTACGCACTTCGACGGCCACCACGGCAAAGCCTCTGCCTTGTTCACCGGCTCTGGCAGCTTCCACGGCAGCGTTCAGCGCAAGTATATTAGTCTGGAAAGCAATGCCATCAATAACGGCGATAATATCGACAATTTTTCGCGAAGCTTCATTAATACCTTCCATCGTTGTCACAACCTGATCTACCACCGTGACACCTTTACCTGCTATGGTCGAAGCATCAACAGCAAGCTGATTGGCATATTTTGCGTTTTCACTGTTTTGTTTCACTGTAGACGTTAACTCTTCCATACTGGCAGCGGTTTCTTCCAGACTGGCCGCCTGCTCTTCGGTACGCTGTGACAAGTCATTATTACCAGCGGCAATCTCTTTTGAAGCGGTATTGATGCTGTCTGTCGCTTCCTTAATCTGGCCAATAATATCTTTCAGTTTTTCTACTGTTGCATTGGAATCATCTTTAAGCTGTCCAAAAGTACCCGAGTAGTCATTGGTAATAGTTTCCGTTAAATCGCCTTGCGATAAGGCACCCAAAACCCGGGCTACCTCTTTAAGCGCACTCTCACTGGTTCCAAGCAACTGGTTTATGCCAGTTCCAAGTTGCAAGATAAAACCATCCTTATCCTGCAAAGCCAACCGCTTGGATAGATCGCCCATCACAGAAGCTTCCACAATTTCAGCAACTTCTTTTTCCACAGAGACTTCGTCAGTCCGATCTACCCATTCAGCAACCGTTCCAAGTCTGTGTCCGAGTGTGTTGACCATAGGGTTGGCAGTCACCACCATAGCGCGGCTACCCAATAACATGCTGGCTTTATAAGTGCTACTCAAAGAAGCCAGTAACTGAGCTTGGTGCGCCGGTTTTTTGTGGAAGCCATCTATATTGGTACCCAGCAAATGAGCCGTTGAGAAATCTGGCAGTTGCTCGAGAAGTTCTGCCTCGGCTTTGCCAAGAATTTCAACCACCGCTTTGTTGATATAAACAATATTACGGTTGTTATCGGCAATCATCACGCCAGTGCAAATACTATCCAGCGCTATTTTAACGCGAAGATTTTCTTCAGAAATTCGGGTGATTTCGGCAATATCAAAACCCAGTTTAGTTTGCATAGACTTAAGCGACTCAAGCACTTTGCCAATTTCGTCCTGATGTTCAATTTGAATGACATTGTCATAATCGCCTTGTGCCATTTTAGAAAAATGCACAGTGGCTGCGCTTAAAGGTCGCACAATAATACGGATCAAGTTGATACCTAACCACAAAACCAGCAAAAATCCGACAACAATCAGACCGATAGAAATCTGTAGGGTATTATCATAACGGGCTTGTGAGTTCTCATAGGCATTTTTGGCTACATCCTGTTGTAACTGCATTAGTTTTTGCAAACCTTCATCTACCGTTTCGTAAAGTGGACGAATTTTTTCAACAATGATACTGTTGGCAAGTACCATGTCATTGGCTCTGAGAGCGGTGATTGCCGGCTTCAATCCTTCGCCAACAAAATGTTTTCTATCCTCTGCAAACTTATCAGCGAACTCTTGTTCTTCCGGTATCAGCTTATTAGTTTTGTATTCATCCCATATTCGGGTAATTTCCGAGATATTTTGCTCTACTTCGGCAGTGTTTTTCTGGACTATTTCGGGAGTTGGCGTCACCAGGCTTGCCGTAATCCGAATACGATTAGTCAATAATAGTCTCTGGATTTTTGACAACTGATTGATCGGCAAGGTTCGCTCTTCGTAGACTGACTTCAGACTATTATTAGCATTGTCCATGCCAGACAACCCCAAGCCACCTATTCCTAATAACAGCAGCAACGCGGCTGCGATCAAAAATATTAAACGACGCTTGATATTAAAATTTCTGAACAAGTTCAGCTTGGTTAACAATGTGGATTTAACGATTTTTCCGTCTTGAATTTTTAGATTGCCTGCTTTGCCTTCGCGAAAGAGTTTGTAGGCAGTGTTGGCGCCTGAAACTTGTTCGTATTCGGGTTTTCTGCGAACAGACATGTAACCGATCAGTTGGTTTCCTTCGTAGATGGGTGCAGCATTCGCCAATACCCAATAATAATCACCATTTTTACAACGATTTTTAACCAAGCCTGACCAAGGTCGACCTGCTTTAAGCGATTTCCACATGTCCTCAAACGCTTCAATGGGCATGTCTGGATGGCGTACAATATTATGTGAAACTCCAATCAACTCTTTTTCGGTAAAACCACTAACTCGAATGAAATCTTCATTGATATAAGTAATTACCCCTTTAAGATCGGTCTTGGAAACAATAGAATCTGTCTCAGTCAAGACGTATTCTACATTAGAAACCGGCATATTGATTTTCATGATTTCTTCCTATTGCGCTTAAAAAGATAGACCTGCTACAAAACCTATAAACTATAGAATCACCTATTTAAACCTTACGATTTAAATGTTTGTCTTTTTCTATACCTGATCTAATTATACTGCATTCTTCGACATAACCAACTCATATAAGTCTAGAGGACTGTTCGTTGCAAGCTTTACTAAAGTATCCCACAAGCATTTCTTTGGTTTTTTCCAAGAAAAGATTTTAAAGCAAGGAAGTTTCTGGATGGACTTTTATACAACGTATAAATTCATTACCCTCTTTAAAAAGGCACCTACGCTGCGAATAATCAATTTTTTAAAAAACTATCGAAAATTTTATATAGCTACTAATCAAAGGAATATTTTGATTAGTCATGAATCTCCTTTGAATATCTATCCATCCTTTTTGCTACGTTCATACCATCCATAATAAACCAGCCAATCCACAAAAAACACAAGATATGCGGACCATAAAATATCCGATAAAAAATGTCCGCCCGCTGACATACGGGTTAGCCCCAAAGTAATACCGAAAATCAACGTTAAAGCAAGATAGAAAGCTTTCCGTTTACGTGATAAAAAATACAGTGCAAAAAACGCGAAGCCTACCGAACAATGCCCGCAAGTAAATGATTTTTCACCGGTATGCCCCATTTGCAGAGGAGGGATATAACTATGAGGCCCACCAAATTCAGAAATCTGCGCAGGCCTCGGACGCCCCCAGTGATCTTTAAAAACAAAATTAACCACCAAACCAGGACCGAGTGCAATAACTAATAACAAGTAGAGTGCGGGTCGGCGAAATGACCGCAATCCGGGCAAGAAATAGGTCAATACTATTGCCAGCAATGAACTACTCGCAACGATAATAGTAAAGGAAAAAGCGTATTGATATAAAAAATGCCATAACCACCAGTCTTTCCAAGGCCAAGGATTACCTTCCTCACTCGGGTGATAAAAAAAAGCGGCCGCTTTAAAATCAAGATCAGCCAACCAAAAAACAGGCGTGGTTAGTAAAACCAAAGCCAGCAGGATTATCAACTCACGCCAACGTCGCTCCAAATTCATAAGTTTCATGCTCTATTCCTGTTTTTCTTTCTGTTGGAGAGGCGGCCAATATTTCAAAGTTTCACCCAAAAACAGATGATATCGGGCATGTTCTTTTGTTGGATTAAGCACCTCACCAACCTTGCGAACGCTTACAAAAACCGATTTTAACTCGGCAGGAACATCAAACTCTTCTTTTTCAGACACAATTAGAGCGGTTTTGCCTATAGAATCAGAGGGACCAGGCCATAGTTCATATTGTGAGGTAATCCTTCCCGTATTGTCATATTTATACACTGAGGGATGATCGGGAAGATAAAACGCCAACTGACTTGCCAAATAGCGATGCCCTAAAATTATAATAAACGCATTTTCAGGTTCGGCCAGCAATAATTGCCTTTGCTCATCGATTTCTTGTACAAAATTATGAATATTCCTGAATCTATAAGTGGGATCAATCTTGGTATTTTGCAGATTAAAAGCCTCTATTAAAATCGGCAACGTGTAAGTCAGCGAAACCATTAGATAACCAATAAGCAAACCTGTTTTTAACTGCTTTTTCCAGCTGGCAGTGAGCCATTGTCCACTTAGTAAAATCAATGCGCTAAAATAAAAAGGAATCGGCCAGTTTCCCTGTGCTTTTTGTATAAAACCTAACACACTTATCCCAACCAATAACATTGGCCCCATCAAAACCAGAAATTGTTCTTTTTCCGATAAACGATTGATTCCAAAGCTTGATTTAATGCTAAGTATCAGCACTAAAACAAAAATAACCGGCGTTGCCAGCAATAATTGAAACAGCAAAAAAACAACACCTTGCTCAAGGCGGGCCAGGAGACCGACAGACTCCTTAATCTCAAAGTGACCTCGACTGTGACCCAACATTACCCATTCATGCTGCTGATTCCAAATTAAAAGCGGCACTAAACACAGAATGACCGGTAGCAAGAACACGAGAAAATCCCGTTTAAATGAACCATGCCGCTGTTTATTAAGCAGCAAAAACACAATCAGCATCAACGGTATCAATACGGCAATTTGCTTACTCAACAAAGCTGCACCAGCTGCCAACCCAGCCCAGAACCAGGCAGATTGCTGGCCGCCAAACAAGGCTCTTTGCAAATAATAAAGACTCATCATCCAGAAACAGTGAAGTGGCGGATCGATTGTCATTAATAAGTTGGCCAAAACATTAAACGGCATGGCTAACATCAATAACAAGGCCAACGCAGCAGCCCTTTCAGAATAGATCTCCCGAGCTGTTGCATAAAAATAGCCCAAAAAGACCGTTCCCAACACAACACTTGGCAAACGTACTACGGCGGTGTAATCGCCACCAATTTCTGTCGCTATCGCTATTAACCACGCCACCATCGGCGGCTTGCTGTAATAACACCAGTCCAGTCTGCGCGACCAATCCCAGTAATAAGATTCGTCGCCGATTAAATCCAGACCATTAACAAAAAGATAAGCAACGCGCAAAACAAACACGCTGGCAAATATGCTTACAAGATGGTTATTAATAAATTTTGGTAATTTTTCGGACATGAAAAAGTTATCTAAACCTCTAAACAGAAATGGATCATATAAACCAATTTGAGATGACCTCTGCCCAGACAAGCAGAAATAGGTGTTTAATTTTTTTCAAAGTAGTTAGTTAGACAATCTCTTATTTCGCGTTTGAGTTTTTTTGCGCATAAACCACAAAGTACAAATTGCGAAAATAAATCAACAAACCACTGAGCTGTCCGACGATAAAAACCGGATCTTGCCGATAAACGGCATACGCAAGGAGCGTGACGCCACCGGCAATACTGAAATACCAGAAAGCAACGGGGAATACGCTTTTTTTCTCACGCTCACTCTTAATCCATTGCACGATAAAGCGAGCTGAAAATAATGCCTGACCCACAAAACCTATAATTAACCAGATAGCTTCCTTATCTATGTTCACTCACTTATCTCCGGTAGCTTTACGCGTTTTTGCAACCAAATAACGCCCAAGATATCGACAATCCCAACTAAAAGTCGATCTAATGTGCCATATTTAGAATATCCATGCGCCCTGGCTCTGTGATTGACCGGTTCCGAAATCACTCGACCTCCGGCTCTTAAAATTAATGCCGGTAAAAAGCGGTGCATGTGATCAAAATAGGGTAAGCTCAAAAACTCATCCCTTAGAAATACTTTTAATCCACAGCCGGTATCCGGGGTATTGTCCCCTAGCAAACTTGAGCGAACCCTATTTGCAATTTTCGACGAAAATAGGCGCCAGGAAGAATCATGGCGTTTGTTTCTCCATCCCGCTACCATCGATAAATTGGGACTGATCTCTCTCTGTTGTATCAAAACTTGATACAACCTCGGAATATCAGCAGGATCATTTTGTCCATCGCCATCCAAGGTGGCAATATATGGATAATTTGCTGCCTTTACCCCGGTAAGAATTGCGGTGCTTTGACCGCAACTTTGCCGATGCCGAATCACTCTAAGCAATTTATTGTTTTGTTGAGCCTGCCGTAAAACGGCAACAGTATTATCTGTACTGCCGTCATCAACATAGATAATTTCGTAGACTTCAGCCTGACTCATCGTGGCAACAAGCTCTTCGATCAATAAATCGATATTTTCAGCTTCGTTATAAACCGGAATAACAATCGAAACTCTCACATACACCTCCACTTTAAAATACCCATAAAAAAAGGCTACATCTTACGAATGTAGCCTCTTTTATCTTCTAATATGTTAAACCAGTTACTGCATAAAGTACCTGATTAACGTTTCGAGTATTGTGGACGTTTTCTGGCTTTATGTAAGCCAACTTTTTTACGTTCTACAATACGCGAATCGCGGGTTACATAACCTGCTTTTCTTAAAGCTGGACGTAAACCTTCATCATATACCATCAAAGCACGCGTCAAACCATGACGAATAGCGCCAGCCTGACCTGATGGACCGCCGCCTTTAACGATAATATTAATATCAAATTTACCTTCCATGTCAACACAACCCAGTGGTTGACGAGATACCATCTGGTCAGTTTTACGACCAAAGTAATCTTCAATAGTTTTTTTGTTAATAGTGATTTTTCCGGTACCTGAAGTTGCGTAAACGCGTGCTATTGCACATTTACGACGACCTGTTCCGTAGTACTGAGCTGCTGCTGCCATGATCTACCCGCTTATATTTCTAATGCTTGAGGCTGTTGAGCCTGATGCTCGTGTTCAGGACCTGCATATACTTTCAATTTCTTGAACATTGCACGACCCAGTGGATTGTTAGGTAACATTCCTTTGACTGCTGTAGTAAGAATACGGTCAGGAAAAGTTTTTCTCAACTTGCCTAGCGTAACAGTCTTAAGATTACCGACATAACCGGTATGGTGCTGATACAGTTTGTTTTTTTCTTTATTGCCTGTAACGCCTATCTTCTCTGCATTAACAACAATAATGTAATCACCGGTATCAACGTGCGGTGTGTATTCTGGTTTATGTTTACCGCGAAGGCGAAGCGCAATTTCAGAGGCTAGACGACCAAGTGTCTTTCCTTCTGCATCGACCACGTACCAATCACGCTTAACTTCTGCTGGCTTTGCACTAAATGTTTTCATCGTTGCTTGGGCTTTCTGTTAAAGGCTTAATAAAGAGCGAGGATTCTACTAAAAAATGCTACGCGTTTCAAGTTTATTTATTAATCAGACAAAAGACTAAAGGTGAAAGACAAAAAGTTAGCAAGTCTGTCGCCTGTCGTTTTGCACCTAGAGCTTTATATTCAAAGAATGTAATTTACGATAAAGATGTGTTCTTTCCATGCCTACCGCAGCCGATAATTTCGCAACACTACCGCTACTGCGCTCAAAATGATATTCAAGATAAGCCTTCTCAAAATGATCTCTGGCCTCTTTTAACGGTAAATTAAAAAAATCTGGTACCGAAATTGCGATTACCGCGTCAATAACATCAGAGCCCAAAGCAGTCTTGACCTCATCAATCTCTATATCTTCGCCAGCACCCAAAATCATCAGGCGCTGTACCAGGTTTTTTAACTCCCTGACATTTCCGCGCCAGCTATAATTTCGCAGAAAATTTTGCGCGGCCATTGAAAAACGTCTGAAAGGCAACCTATCCTGGGTAACAAAATAATCCACATAAAAACCAAGCAATGCCGGAACATCCTCACTGTGCGCACGAAGTGGTTGAATATCGAGAGAAACTTCATTCAACAGGTAATACAAATCCTGCCGAAAGCGTCCGGCTTTGACCTCTTCATCCATCGCAACACGGGTTGAGGCAACAATTCGCACATCAACACGAACCGATTCACTACCGCCTACACGCAAAAAAGAACTGGATTCCAGCGCACCTAAAAGACGCAGTTGGGTTTCCTTATCCATCCCACCGATCTCACCCAAAAACAGCGTTCCTTTGTGGGCACGCTCCAGCAACCCCGGACAAACCCTCCCCCCCTGTTCTTTACCAAAAAACTCTACCGCCGAATTTTCCGGCGAGATACTGCCCACCGCCACATCGACAAACGGACCGTCCCGATGCGCACTATTATTATGCAAATAGCGCGCATACATTTCCTTGCCGACACCCGCTTCACCGACAAACAACACTCGCGCATTATGCTGAGCCAGTCGCTTCAATTGATCCTTGATTCTGGCAATTGTCGCACTCTTGCCAACCGGCTCAATATCGGCAGCCAACTGCTGCTTAAGCCCCGCATTTTCCAGTTGCAGGCTACTGGCCTCCAAAGCCCTTTCCACAATCAATAACAACTTTGCCAGAGACAGGGGTTTCTCAAGAAAATCGTAGGCACCCAAACGGGTTGCCTCAACAGCCGCTTCAACCGAACCATGCCCAGACATCATAATGACCGGACAAAGAAGAGGCTCTTCCGCCACCCATTCTTTTAACAATGTGATTCCGTCAGTATCAGGCATCCAAATATCAAGCAAAATTAAATCAGGCGCATTAGACTTTTTTAGTTCTCGGGCGGCGGCGGCATCCTCTGCCATCGTCACCTGATAGCCTTCATCCTCAAGAATCTCACAGACCAGTCGTCGAATGTCCGGCTCATCATCTACAACCAATATACGCGGTATATGCACATTCATTTTTCGATACTCTAAAAATTACACGCCGGAAGCTGAATGATAAATCCAGCCCCCACTCTATCGCTACGAGCCTCTATCGACTGCGACACTTCCCGACGGCTGGTATCGACCCAAATCGCCCCGCCATGCTCCTCAATTATCTTTTTGACAATCGCTAAACCCAACCCCGTCCCCTTGACCTTGGTCGTCACGTAAGGTTCAAAAATTTGTTCGATTTGCTCATCTTTAATACCCGGACCGTCATCATAAATCGCTATTTCGATGAAATCGGTGGTATTTTTCTGCACCCGCCGCAAGTTGATTTCAATCAAACCCTTGGTATCTATTGCTTCCAGCGCATTTTTTATCAAATTATGCAGAACCTGCCTGATACTAACCGGATCACCCTTAATCATCAACTGTCCCGTATCATAATCGGCTTTAAAATTAACTCCTGACTTCAAGGTATAAAGCGCCAGCACCTCCTGAACCAAACCAGGCAAATCAATATCAACCGTCTGTTTTTTGGATGGTTTGGCGTATTCCGAAAAATCGTCCACCATCTCTTTCATTGCCTCAACCTGTTGCACAATGGTTATGGTCGAACGCTGTAACATTTCCGCATCGACAGCCAACAACTTGCCCGCCAACTTGTGCTGTAAACGTTCCGCCGACAACTGTATCGGCGTTAATGGATTTTTGATTTCATGAGCCAGTCTTCTGGCAACTTCTCCCCAGGCGGCATTTTTTTGCGCCTGAATCAAATCCGTCACATCATCGAAAACCACCACAGCCCCGACCCTCCGTCCTTCCTGTGAAAACAGCGGCGTGCCTCTGCACAACAATTCCTGACGGCCATTGGAACCTAAAAAAACAATTCGCTGCTGCCAAATATCATCAGCCTGTTCCAACAAACGCTGAATTGATTTTAGCGGCTCGGCCAGTTCAACATAAGCCTGGACCAATTCCAATAAAGTCCGTCCTATAAACTGATTCACCGGAATATGAAAAATCCGGTAAGCCGCCTGATTCGCGGTACGGATCTTGTAATGCGCATCAAAACTAATGACACCAGCTGTTAAATTGCCCAATATCGTTTCCAGATAAGCTCGCTGATTTTCAACTTCGATACCCGCCATCCGAGTTGCATCACTGGCTCTCGCAATCCGATGGGTCATCTCATTAAAAGACTCGACCAAAAAACCCAGGTCGTCCTGGGCAATAACCGGCAAGTCCTGGTCATAATGCCCTGAGGCCACGGCCTGAGTCCCCTTAACCAATGCTTTTACCGGCGCAACAATATTTCGGATGCTAATAAACGCCACCCAAATTGCCGCCAGCAAACTCATCAATAACACCAACGATAAAGTTAGCGAGAAACTTAACTTCAACGAATCCCTTAAAAAATGCATCTCCCGATAACGCACAAAAGCAAATTCCACTGAATCAGCCAAATCGGCAATCCTGACCGGCACCGGATATAAGGCCTGCAAATACTCAGGCTCCTTACTATGGACCATAACAATGCTCCTGATCATCAACTCATCTTCACGAACCGGAGCTAAAGCGACAAACTCGGAATTCTGCCGCAACTGCAACCAGACATTCTCATCCGGCAAACTCGGTAAAATATCGCTAGGATTGATACTGCTGGACGCAATAATTCTGCCTTGCCGGGAAAATAGTGTCATCTCGGACGCACCCGAAAGTTCGCGAAGATTTTCCATTTCCAGCGTTGCCTGTGCTACCGAAGAATCCTCCAGTTTCTCGGACAACTGCTGGGTTTTCTTTAAATCCCAGCGCATCCGCTGATCCAAAGAAGCCTGACTCAATTCCAGCGCGTCTTCCATAGCACGATCTATTTCGACATTAAACCAACTGTCGATACCCTGATGTAAAAACTGCATCGAAAAATAAAAAACAATTGCGGCGGGTGCCAAGGCCAACAATACAAACAGCGACACCATACGTGTCGTTAACTTCGAACCGGCCTCGCGTTTTTTTAACTGACGCGCCAAAGAATAAATATTCGCACCAACTAGGCCCAACAGCACTATGGAACCCAGCGCATTCACCAACAGCAGCCAGGAATACATCGCACTCAATTCTGAAGATTCCTGCGTTGCCGAACTCATCAACTGCAATAACAACAGAATCGAGCCAAACAGGATAAATATAGACAAGCTGACAGGAGGTTTTATTTTGTAAAAGGCCATAATGTCCAGTCGCTGGATAAATACCATTGAGGGTTAGTGTAAGCAACCGGACGCAAGGGTAGTGGGAGCGCATCCCGGTCCAGGGTCACTTTAATACCTACAGCATAGCGCCTTCCCTGCACATAATTATTTTTATTCAGAATAAAAAGCTTCCTTAATACGGACATTGAGTCCAGCGCCGCAGACAAGGTAGAAAAATTATAAAGCTCACCGCCATTTTCGTCCCTAACCCGATACATATTGAGCAAGGCGTAATACTGAATACGGTAACGAATGCCTGTATCAACCAGAACCTTATCCCAGAAATAGTCACGATGTTGAAATGTTTTGACATGAATATCCCAAAATAAAGGCACGCCGTTTTGCAATGCTTCTTTCGCACGGGGGCTAAGTCGATAATCTATATCCGCCGATAAGACATAGCTATCATCTTGCAAGATGGTCTCAACATTTTCTATCTTAACGCCCGCTTCTTCGTCTATATCCCGGGCAGGCCGCTCTAAGCTAAGCGCATCGAACTTGTCAGCGAATGTTGACACAGGCAACAAACACAATAAGAGACTGCACACACCCACAGACAGGCAAAATAGTTTTAACAAAATGAACTTCTAAATTTATTAATACATAACATCAGCGGAACTCAACCTATATACACCAAAGCAAATAACATAAACTTCCTGGCTAATTAGAGCTCACCCTAAGAGCAGCCAAAATATCGCGAGCATGACTCACTCTTACCGCTTGCCGATCTTCGCATAATAAAAACCGTCCATCGCCGATTCACCGGTAATAATCTGGCGCCCACAGACACCGGCAACACCCCAATCTGCGGTTTCCTCACTGGCATTTGGGAACAAGGGCAATTCGATAGCATCAGTATTTGCCGTCAAAAACGCCTGAATCTGTTGTTCATTTTCCTGCTTTAAAATCGAACAGGTTGCATAAACCATAACTCCACCGGGCGCCAACAAAGGCCAGATGGCTTGTAGTATGGCTTTTTGCAGAGCCTGCAACTGGCCAATATCTTCGGCACGACGCAATATTTTAATATCAGGATGTCGACGGATAACACCCAAAGCTGAACAAGGCGCGTCCAGTAAAATACGGTCAAAAAGTTTACCGTCCCACCAAGTGGCAGGGTTTGCCGCATCTCCAACTACCAACTTAGCGGACAAATTCAAGCGCTGCAAATTTTCGCTAACCCGCTGCATACGGGCCTCGTCGATATCAACAGCAACCAATTCTGCCAACTGTGGCTGGCTTTCAAGAATATGCGCGGTCTTGCCGCCAGGCGCGGCGCAAACATCCAACACCCGCTGACCCGGCTGAACGGCCAGCAAGCCAGCCGCCAATTGCGCCGCAGTATCCTGAACCGAAGCCAACCCTTCGGCAAAGCCCGGCAACAGATCTACCTGCACCGGCTTATCGAGCCGAATTGCCGATGGACAAAAATTGACCGCCTCAGCCGCTATGTCTTGCTCGGCTAATAAATGCAAATACTGCTCGCAACTGGTTTTTGCAAGATTAACCCTTAACACCAGCGGCGGTTGCAGGTTATTTTCAAGTAATATTTGTTTCGCTAGGTCAGGCCAGTCCTGTTCAATTTGCTTGATCAGCCAAGCCGGATGGCTGACCGCTGCGGACTGAAATTTTTCAGCTTTATTTTCCAGACCTTCCTGTTCACGTAAATAAGTTCTAAGTACCGCATTTAGCAGTGACTTGGCCCACGGTTTTTTACGCGCAGCCAAAACCGTTTCGGAAACTGCCGCATGCGGTTTGACCCGCATAAAATTTAACTGATACAAACCCACCAAAGCCAACGCTTTGACGTCGGCGTCTTTTAAGGGTTTATCCAGTAATTGACTTAAAATAAAATCCAGTCGATGAAACTGCCTACAAACGCCATAACAGAGCGCTTGAATAAAAGCCCGGTCTTTGCTCGCTTCTATGCCTGAAAAAGCCTGATCCAAAGCAGCTGTTAAGGACTGCCCGTCCTGTAAAACCCGCGATAATACCCGAGCCGCAACTAATCGAGTATTCAACCGAGTTTTACCCCATTTACATCATGAGCGCTGATAAAGGCATTTACCGGCATGCGTTTTCCTCCCGGCAACTGAACTTCCAGCAATCTTAAAAAATCGCTTCCGGTAGCCACATTCAGATGCTTGTCAACGCAACTGACAAAGCCGGGAACTAAAGTTGCTGACGAAACATTTTCGACTACTTCAGCCGCCCAGATCCGTAACACATTACCCTGATAAAGAGTTTGTGCAACCGGCCAGGAATTTAAGCCTCTTATTTTTAACGCCAACTCTGAAGCAGTTTGAGTCCAGTCAATAAACGCCTCACTTTTTTCCAGTTTTTCGGCATAAGTCACCAGCGTCTCATCCTGAGACTCAGGATGAATGTCCTCCGCTTCAAGTTGCGCGAGCACTTTGCTCAAACCGGTCGCACCCAACACCGATAATTTGTCGTGCAGGACACTGGCCGTATCCAGCGAGTCTATGACGTATTCTTCCTTGTGCAACATGTCGCCGGCATCTAATTTGCGTACTATTCTCATGATGGTAACGCCGGTTTTTTCATCACCCGCCATCAACGATCGTTGAATCGGCGCGGCACCTCGCCAGCGCGGTAAAAGGGATGCGTGAACATTGAGGCAACCGAGTTTGGGCACATCCAAAACTGCTTGAGTAAGAATCATGCCGTAAGCGACAACTACCATTAAATCGGCATCAAACGAGCTGATCTGCTGAAAGTCTTCATCCGTTCTTAAAGTTAGTGGTTGAAACACAGGAATTCCCGCCGACAAAGCCAATTCCTTGACCGGACTGGCTTGTAACTTTCGACCTCTGCCCGCCGGACGGTCGGGCTGGGTATAAACGGCGCAAACTTCATGTCCCGAATCCAGCAAAATTTGCAGACTGGGCACCGCGAACTCAGGCGTTCCGGCAAAAATAATCTTCATCAAGCCTTTTCCATTTTATGAGCTTTCTCGAGTTTCTTCTTAATCCGCTGCCGCTTTAACGGTGAGATATAATCAACAAACAACTTGCCAGTCAGATGATCCAATTCATGCTGAACACATACCGCCAACAACTCTTTAGCGTCAAATTGAAACGGGTCGCCGTCCCGATTAAGAGCTTTAACAATGATATGTTCAGCCCGGTTCACTTTTTCGAAAAAACCGGGTACTGAAAGACAGCCCTCTTCGGACTCTTTATCACCATCTTTTTCAATGATTTCGGGATTAATCAAACACAACGGTGTATTTTTATCTTCGCTGACATCGATGACAACAATCTGCAAATGAACATTGACCTGGGTAGCGGCCAAGCCAAC
>CANNLO010000056.1 GCA_947505055.1 Methylococcaceae bacterium
GAAGGCAGAACCTCGGGTAGCTGTCTCTAAATGTGCTGGTGTAAACTTGGTCAGTTGCGGTTTGGAACAGGCATTTCCACTACCGCCAACAGCCGAACTACTGCCGCCATGACCACTATGATGTTCTGAAGCATAAGCAGTGTTGATATTAACGCCAGCTAGCATAAATATAATTGTCAGAAGTTTGGGTGCTTTCATGAGCTTAACCTTTAAATTATTGTTTTTATTATTTTAAGAGTAAACCAGGCCCATTTAAAGTAGGGGCCAAGTTATGTGAAAACTTGTGAGTTTATTACTGATTATATTCATAAACGATATGCCAAACAATTATATTGTTGTTCCTATTGAAATTTATTTTTCAGCGTAATTTTTTGTAATAAACAGGGGTTCTATTAGGTCGAATGTAATAAATTCAGGCAACATGTTACTTATCTTCGGGTGTAAGAACCACATAAAAAATCCGGCGTGTAAGATTCAATATAGATAATTAAAAACACACTGTTACTAAGTGCTTATTTTAAAAGTCCTGAGTCACAACAATCGAGGGCTTTATTATTCTTTCCATACAGGGGAAGCGTCCCAAATGAAGGTCAATTTAAGTCGATTTCAATACATCCTTGGTGTATAAAACATTCCAAGGTTTGCTATACCATTTCTGGCAAATAAGTCGATATAAGAGACCCTTTTTACAATGCTTCCCTAAATACCCAGACTTGTCGCGGCAAATTAGTGTGTGTGCATCTACTACTTTGACCAGTCTTAAAGGAATTGGCATTGAACTGGATAAGGGGCCATTAACTGAGATAACAGCGCTACTGACAACCATGATAAAATCAGTCGGGAAACTCGGCAACGTTATGAATTAGCATGATTTTTTCAACGATTGAAGAACATTTACAGTTTTGTGCAAAAACTATCCGTCCACTAATGGATGAGGTTCGTCACTCTGCCGATGCAATTGAAAGTGTTTGTGCCGATGAGTTGTGGCCCTACCCAACTTATCAAGAAATGTTGTTTATAAAGTAGTAAGTTTTCAGTCCCTCACTTAGAAAAAGAGGATTTAGGTGAGCGTTTTTAAACAAATTTCCCTGCGACCTCCCTTGCGTTTTTTTCTCCCTTTTTTCAAAGGGTAACTGAATGCCTGAAAAATAATTTTGATATTTAATAGGAAATGAGTTAAAAAACAGTAACCAGTAAAGTATTTGATTTTACGCAGAGGTCTGATATCCCACTTCGATCTCTGTGCTCCTTTAACGAGGGAGCCTATTATAATTGGGCTATCCTCGGCTTCCGATTGTATAGGCAAGTATTGTCTTGGCTGTTGGTAAAACCCCCTTCAGAATTGCTCAGTTAAATCGGTTATATTGATATGAATTACCTTCAGTTTAGTTGTATTGTCATTTCTGTTTATCAGGGGCGATTCTTTTGAGCAAGCTCAGTTTTCCAGTTCGTATTGTCGCACAACGTAATACCGGGAACGGCACGTGGATCGGTCGTCGTGGCTCGGGCACAATTGTTGGTAGAGGCGTTTACCGTTTTGAAGGAAATAACTTAGCTGGCTCGCAAGTTGTTGTTTTTGATGATTCAGAGAGCCGTTTTTCAATGACGGCTCAACTTTGCGAAAATGCATTGCAACAGTTGTTTTCACGTCTTAAAGACGATTCTTCATTTCCAGATATTTTAGAACGATTGACCAGCAAAGAACTGCCTGTCGTTTATATAGAAGGGCATGACTATTTACTTGAGATGGATAGCAGTGCTTCGGTTCTTACAATCGCTTGTGATTGGGTGAATTCCCAAACTGAACCAGTTGAGGAAGATTGGCAAGGTTTCGAGTATTTGCTGATTTTGGGGCACTGTCATCTTTTATTGTGTTGGCTGGGTTGGACTCAGCGGCAGGCGTTAGCCAAAGTTGTTGAATTTTATGTGTCGTTTTCAAAAAGCGAACGTGCCTGTCTGCATCGCGTTCTGGAAGGAAGTACACTGGACAGCGGCAATCTGTTTTCTATTTTTCTGAAGCGAAGTACATCTTGCCCATCCTTTAATATTAAAAACGTTAAGTACGTGGAGTGGCAGGACCAGCAAGTTACTTGGCTGTTGGGGCAAGATAGAGCTGATTTACCTTATCCGCGTGAGGCCGCCCTGGATATTTTGCAAAGTGAAACCGACATTGACGAACAGCGTTCCAGGCTCTATCGGCTGCTCCGGGGTTATAACAGACCAATTGAGCGCCACAATATTGAACGCATTTCCACAGAAGTTCAAAGGGCCGGCCAGCTGTTGATTTTCGGACGCATGAGCCGTGCTTTTCACAATCAGGCGACTCTTTTTGCCAATGCACTGCTGCTGCAACCCGGATTGACTTGGCCTAAACTGGCCACTGAGCTGTATGCCCTCGCGGAAGGTAATCCGAGTTTACAACCCAGTGCCGGGACATTAGGTCTGTTGCTGAACAGTTCGGCAGAAATACCCATGATTAATTTGGAAGGCGCCTGTGAACGATTCGAGGATGCTGTTCTGGAGGCACAAAATAAAGCCTTGTCGCATGCACTTGTTCTTTCCCGTTTGCGGGTAGAAAATTTTGACGATCCTTTGGCCGAGCAATCAGTATCTGATGTTTCGCGCGAACCTATTATGGTGTTCGCCGAACAGGGTCTGGGGCTTATTGAACGCATACGTCAGGCATTTCTTGCAGCGACTAAACGACATGCTGCTTATGTGGTGATCAGTCAACGGCCTTCACCGACCGGTTCTCATTTACTGATCAAGATAAATGAATTACAGGATCCTTATTCAGGCAAAGCTGAAAATTTGCGAAAGCTGGTTCGCCTTGCAGGAGACCGTATCTACAGCAGTCCCGATTATGGTTGGCTTGAAGTGGCCGACCACTGGATTGAAGCTATTCCTCTTTTTATCAAGGAAGAAGTGCTGGTGCAAGATGGCGAGGAAACCACCCGCACAGTTATAGATATTTCAGGGATGGAAGTTTCCTTCCGCGAAGAAATGGCCGACCTTTGGGCAACCAATCTTCACCAAGTTGTCGAAAGCGAGCTGATTTGCCTTGCACGCGAATATTTGGCAGCGGTAAATATTTCTGTTGGCGACGAAGAATCCCGGCGTCAGGAACTAGAGCCGGCTGACGTAGCGGCGTTGGGTATATTCCTTGGCGAAATTTATCGCCAACAAGTTGTTCAAGTCCAAAAACTGATCGAAACCCTAGATCTTGAGCCTTTCGAGGCTCTGCGTTTAATTCTGCTGAATAGTGACTTGATGCAGCAACTTGAAGAGCGTCATCGTAGCACTGGCTCATGGTCTAAAGCGGTTAAGCCGATGCTACAAACAATAGGCTTTAGCAAAAACTTTGACCGGGAATTTTTAAGATTCAGCGCCCAAGCTTTAAAACCAAGGCGTCAACTTCCTGCCTTGCACGTTCTGACGACTCAATCTGCCGGCATGACCGAAGGCTATATTCGGACTTGGCTGGAAGAATCCATGGCTCTTTTCAATATTGCCGAAGATTTGGAGTTACATGAGCAAATAGCAGAACGCGAGAAGTTTTTTGCAACTCGCATTGTTAACCTGGGCGAAAAACTCATCCGCGAATTAGGTATCTGGATAGAGATCGAGGAATTATGTGCTCAGGAACAGGTTTCGCAGCCGGCTGCTGTTTTGAGACTTATTAATAGAAACCGAATGCTTCAGGAAGAGGTGTCTTGTCTTGGCGCTCTACTTGAATTTGAGGAGTCGAAACAGGGCAGGGGAATGGCCGCAGAATGTAGCGATCCTGTAGCGGTAGAAGATTATCTGGGTCACTATGCCGAAGCCTTGCAGGAGGCAGCATTGTTTCAGGTCGTCGAACGCAATCGCGAGACCTTAATGAGCCAATTGACCGTAGATCATTCGGATGATTCCTTGCGTAACATCGTATTGGAAGACGAATATTACCGTCAGGACCTCCAGACATACGGCCGTTTGATTGCTCGTCGTCGAGTACTTGAGCAGTTGATCAGTACCCAGCCGCAATGGCATCTACGGGAATGTTGCGATACTTATCTGCGCCGCTTCCAGCAACTTCAAAAAACTACCGCACGCAAAGAAATAATTGCTGAGCTAGGATTGAATCACCTAACGCTACATCCACTTTATTATTTCAAGGCAAGCGGTGGCGGTAAACGTTATCATCTGATTTATACACCAAGTCGCGTGGATCTTGGTCAGCGCGAGCGTGAGTCGGTGGAAACCTGGTCACAATGGGTTGGTGGTGCAGACCGCAGGGCAACCCGTGCAGGGCGTCAAATATATAGCCTGATCAATAAAGATGTTCGTGCATTTGAAAGCCTGATCGAGCCCGAGATATTGAAAACCGGTGAGAATGCTTCAATGGTGTCGCATTTTGGATTTTCCAATGCGCTGAGCATGATGGTTACCGCATCAGCGCACGGCGATTTTGAGTCAATGGCCGATCTTATGAACCGGCGCAGTGATCGTTTGGTTCATCCGGCTGGAGAAGGTTACGGTGGTTATTGCGTGCCCAAGGACGGACTGTTCCTGGAGTTTGTGCTGACCTTGAATCGGGTTGAAAAACTGCGTCAGATTGGTTTGCCAGAGATCCATCATCGAGCAGCAGTCGCCTTGGCTAATCTGCTGCTTGACCGAAAACTGGAATTTTTTAGTCAGCTGGAATGGGAGGAGTGGGCCGGGGGGCAGCTACAAAGCAAGGAGTTTTTGAGACCTTATTTTACTATCAACAGGGGGTTGCCGGTATTTCAGATTACCCGTATTGCGCATGTTCTTGAAAATTTGGGACAACCGGAACTGCGCGACTCCTATCGGGTTGCCTCAAGTATGGCTGCATCTTGGGGCTTGCACAAGCTGGTGACTGGTGGTGAGCAAGTCAACCGTTTCATGCCGTTTTTGAAGTCCTGGCTGATTCGTCAGGCGCTCGAAGAAGCTGCTCGGCGACATCCATCCTTGCAGATTGCGATTGAAAATTCTGTGGTAGTTCTGACCGCTGAATATAAGCCCGACACCCAGGATGCCCGTTTTGCTACCGGACTACGCAAGTTTGAAATTCTTTCAGGTACTGGCGGTCACCTGCTTAATGCCTTGGATCTGGATGGCCGCATTGTTGCCGTGCTCATGCATGAAGGTTTTGCCGGGTTGCAACGGCACGGCTGGACTAGCAGATTCTGGAAAATGATGAATATCAATGCTGATGATAACTTGGCTGTTGAGCAGATTTGTAAACTGTTTCCTGAGCACAGACCGCCTGCCGAGCTCCGGCTGGTTTCACCGATGGGATTGTCTACCCAGGATCTGCTGAATTACACCAGTGATACCCGGCTTGAAGCTATTGCCAATGACACCAGAAATGATCTGATCGCTGCCGGTCTGACTGTTAAGGAAATCGAAGCAAACCTCCGCACTTGGGGCACCCATCTCAATCAGTGGGATCATCGGCTTGTGTTTGATCCTTTGCTTAAAAAGCAATTGCAGGAAAGGCTTAGCGGCGGTATTCATGCACTCGCTTTGGCGACCTTGGGTGCCGAACGTCATTACGAGCATGCTGTACAAGGCGCTGATGTTCTCGACACGGGTATTCCCCATCGTAGTCTTCTCGATTTACTGCAAGCCCCTGCCTATCTGTGCAGACTGATGCTGGAGGGCAATCCGAATAGTGCGTTGGTCATCGTTGACGGTGCTGCGGGAGCAAGACATCGAGCCATGAATCGTGGTGACGTGATGCTGTGGTTTGCAGTCGCAGAACGTTTGGGCAGAGAGTCTGTTTACCATAGTGTAGGAATAGGCCGCGAAACCGTAGAAGCCTGGAGAGCTGACATGCGGCGCATAAAGCGAAGGGCTGAACAGCTCTGGCAGACTATAACCGAATCCGAGCCACAAGCTGCCCGAGAGGCCTACCAACACCTGATTAATGATATGAATCAAAATCAGGAAATACAATCAGCCTTGGCCGAAACCGATAAACTGACTCGCTTTGGCCGGAGCAGCGAGCGTGATTTATTGCTTTGTAAAGCCCTGAGCCGCATCGGCAGTGGCGCAGCGTTTGAAGACTTGAGTTTTGCTGGCTTCTTGGCATTGGGCGGACTTTATTTGTTCGTTGGCGCAACAGAGGCAGAGGTGGCTATTGCGAGAGATGCTTTTGCCAGAAACAATGTGCTTGCAGGAAATAGCACCGAGCAAGATGAACGGTCGATTTATCTCTGTCTGGGAATAAACCATAAATCAAAGGTTGTGGCATTTCGTCAGGAAAAAGGTATAGAAAGTTCGAACAAGGCGATGGAGGATAGGCCGACTGTCGCTTTGGCAACACGACGGCAGTTGGCGGAACGTATTACCAAAGCCAGATCGCTTAACTTAAGGCATGCCGGCTTCGCAACTGTAAAGGCTGATAGCGGTGATTTTTTTGAAAATTACAGTAACGCCATGCAAATTCTGGGGCAGGGCGATCATCCAGTAACAAAGGAAGGTTTCGGCGCTTTCCTTGGATTTACGCAAAATGCTCTTATGGCGCTGGCTAGGGAATTTGGCGGTGAAGACCATCCGGAGCAACCCCAAGGTCTTATTTCGCGGCTAAAGCAACTTTTCTCTGGTTTGGAATTCGATGAACAGGTCTACCAAAGCATTGCCGGTGGTTATGAGGATATCGGCGATTTTGGGCGTATGGCTCAGGCTATCCGTGAACGTCGACAACAAGGGGAAATCAGTGTCGAAGTAATGTCACACCAATTGGTCTGTGTTGCTCAAGGTGCAGAGCTTTTTTCTATTATCCTTGCTATCGAATCCACAATAAACTTTAGTCATCAGCCGCCTTCAGCTATCGATGTCATTGATCTTTGGCGGTCACTATCCGGGTTCTTCGCAAAAACGCTCAACGATCATAGTTATGAATATCGCCCGTGGGCTTATAGCCGGGGCACGGGTTATCTTGATTATCAAGGTGAGTCCTTATACAGACTGGCGGTGGAGCGGCACCAGTGGCTTTATCGCTATCTGCGTTTTGTAATCACTGATTATTCGGATCTCAGGAAGCTGACCGTTCAGGAACAGGATTTACTTTTGGGTAACTATCTTGACGGTAAGGAAGTCGAAGCCATTGGTGCGGGTGGCGATGGAGAAGCCGAAAAAATATGGCGCTCTTATGGTCAATTGCGGGAATTGGCTTTTATCCGCAATGATGGATTTCCTGTGCCTGATGTCTTTGGGGAATTTGATCCGGCTTTTATTAATGACCGTTCAAGAGTCAATCATGTCCTTGCCGTTCCCGTTGGCCGCACCCATTTTTCACGTGTGTTATCCGAAGGTCCAACTCTGGCCCGACAATTGGCTGAGGAGGGGCGACGGGGAAGCAATCTTATTATTACCCGGAAAATTGATGTCGTTGAGGACTCCGAATATGCTCGTCCAGTCGCTCAAATTTCCAGCGGACATTTTTATCTGGACGCAGCAACTTATGAAGATGCCCTAGTTGCACTAAAGGGCTATTCCCGCCAACAAGCTGCCCAACAATCGTCACTACGCTTTCATCCCAAAGGCATTCGTGTTGCTGCACGTTTTACCCGTCCGGTACTTGCCGCATTGATTTATCCTTTTCACGGTGATCCCGTTTATAACTCGGGAAAACTTGAAGCGTGTGGTTTGCCTTATACGGTTCAGTCGCTTTTCCATACCTGGACGACTTATGATAAAGCCATTTATAAGGACATTTATTGCGCGAGCGGCGTGGAAATGCCAGATGAAATTGCCTGGCTGGCCGACTATACAACACGGTCTTCTGATAAAACCGAGGTTAAAAATTGGCTATTGAATGGGCTGGAAGAAACCGATTACTCAGGCTTGCAGGCTTTTGCCGGTCGCTACCCGTTGGTCATGATCAAGGATGCAGCCGAATCCGGAGGCCGCAACGCTCAGGCTTTTGTGTTGGGCCACTCAGATGGCAGTTTGGATGCTGAGCAAATACAGCTGGCAGTTGAGTTTATCTACCAAATATCTCTCAAGCACAATGTCTGCATACAGGAAGTTATCCTGAGTTCACCGGAACATTGGGCGACAGAAGCGTTCATGCGCGACTTTGTTCGTCGTCAAATTGTCGAATGGGGTGGTGCTGTGAACCGGCAACGCCAGCCGCATACCACTATCTTTGGTTCGCACCGAATTATCTTATCGACCGACAATACAAACGAAGCGAATCTAGAAAAGAAATGGCATATTTCCCATTGGATCACGCTTAACAGTAAGCAGTTGATTACTAATGTTGGCAGAGGTGGCACGCTCGAACTGTTACTACCTGAATACATTCGTCCCGAACACCGGCAGACTATTCTTGCCAAACTGGCCGATGCGGGTCGCCGTGTCATGGAGGCCATGGCCGCGTATGAAGGGCAAGGTTCCGCGACCTATAAACGAGCAACCGGTCGAGAAGTGGGTGTTGATTTGATGGGCGTTTCTTATGGCATGCCCCGCTACCTGATGTTGGATTTTCTGATAGCTCCTTTGTTCGATCAACCAGGGGTGTTAGTTGAAATTGAACCGATTTTTGATGAAAATCGCTGTCGACTGGGTTCACGATTTATCTTGCAAGAGGGTTCGCGCCGCTTTCCTGCAACCATTATCGATTGGCGCGTTGTGCTCATAGAACCCAATATTGGTGTGGGGTTGTGGGATCGTGTAGCTTTACGCGAGGAACAGCATGAGCTTGAACGATCCCGTCGTTTAAGTATAAGCCCTGATTGGGATCGGGTCGGAGAAAACGCTCGTATCGTGCTGAAGGATTTGAACCGTGCCGGCGAGGATTATCTAGATATGCTCGCTGTTAAAAATGACTTCCTTTCCTGATTGTAATCAAGTTCGAAGGACTTTCTGTCAGACTCAAGAGGCACTCGGCTTAAGTGAAGATTCACAACTAAGTCCCGACGAAGGCCTCGTTTTCCTGAAATATCTGTTGTTGGAAAGCTTGGAAAGTGTTGAATTATCTTATTGGCGAATCAACTGGAGAAAGGATTCCGGTATTTCGCTGCGTTTGCGCTTGGAAGAGCGTCTAAGCGCGATTCAGTTTAATGGCTTACTCGAGCTTGAAACAGTTATTGCCTGGAATTATTTTGAGCATTTATTGATTGCTAAATCCCAATGCCGTCAGCGACTCATTGATGTAACCATGGAAGCTATATTAAGCGAACCTTTGGCGCCGGAACTCTGTATTAAGCTTTCTGCGACTCCTCAACAGGAGTTGTCAGTAGCACTGCAAGGCACATGGAATCACGCGATAATATTTGCTTCACTGATTTTCTTTACCCATGAGTTCTATCCTTTAGCCGTTGATGCCTTTGTGCATGATTCCGAGCGTTTTGGAAGACTGCGAACCAATGTTTTGGGCGCGCATGTCGACTGGCTTACTGAAAATGGGGCGCTTACGCGTATTATCTATCTGGATGTTGTTTCGGGACGGCTAATTGAAACGGAGCTGACTATTTCCTTGTTACCGGATAGCGTTCAATTTCTTTGCCTAGGCAGACAGGAGCAAGAAATACATACGGCCATTTCACAGCGTATCAACAGTGTTCAGGTAAATCCCGCGTCAATTTCCCGGCTGGCTGACGATAAGGCTGTGACCTTGTCTGGTTGGGCTGTCATGGGTTTGGAAATACCTATTTATCAAGAAATTGCTGCCGGAGATTTGGACGCGGCGTTTTGCTTTCTGGATAGATTTGCCGAGATTGTGGTTAAGCCCAATCGCGGTACTGAAGGTGATCATGTTGAATTCTTTCGGTGTGACCAAACTCAGTCAAGGACAGCGCTGGAAAGTCATCTGAACTGTTGTTGGGAACAAGGAACTGCCCTGGTCCAGCAACGCCGGGATGGCATCTTGTTTTGGAATGCTGCTTCAGAGGCAACTCAGACCCTGGCGTTGCGCCTAAATGTCACTTTCAATGGTGAGCGCTATTGTCTGGAATCAGGCTATGCCCAATTGGGTGCAGATGAACAACATCCAGCGGCTTGCGGTAGAGGTGGGAATATTGTTACTGTTGATGAAGCGCTTTCCTCTTTGACCTCCAGATTGGGAAAGCCTGTTCGGCTGCTTGCCAGTGATTGGCGAAGAATTCGTGACCAAGCAGAGCAGGCGGCCGTGCTTTTTAAAGGTTTATTGTTGGTAGGTCTGGATGTACTACTGGATTATGACGAACACGGAAGCATCATTCCCGTATTTTTAGAAGCTAATCCCAGGCCAGCGGGCTTGAGTCATTCCAGGCTATTGACCGACGATCCTTTCAAACCGTCCCAGATTGGTGTAAGTCTTAATCTTTGGGATTGTTTGGGGCCACCTTGAAAACTTTGAAATCTATACAACTTTTCACAAAGGATTTATAAGTGTTTATTGTAACTCGCTCATATCCACGCGCAGCTCTGGTTGGTAATCCTTCAGACGGCTACTTCGGAAAGACAATTGCTTTTGTGTTCAGAAACTTTCGAGCTGAGGTTGCTTTATGGGAGTCTGATGAACTGGAGATTTTGCCTGACATTAGAGATTTGTTGGTCTACGCATCGATTGATAAGCTTGCTGAAGATATTCAGGTCCATGGCTATTACGGGGGTGTCCGTCTTATCAAGGCAGCTATCAAGTGTTTTTTTGATTACTGTAAAGTTGAATCGATAGCAATTGATAAGAAAAATTTTACCCTGCGTTATGACACTTCCATTCCGCAGCGATTAGGGTTGGCCGGTTCAAGTGCCATTATCACTGCTTGTATGCGGGCGCTTATGTTGTTTTATGTGGTGACAATTCCGAAACCGCAGTTGGCAAATCTCATTTTGTCTGCTGAATTGGTGGAACTTAAGATCGGGGCAGGGCTACAGGATCGAGTTGCTCAAGTCTATCAAGGACTGGTTTATATGGATTTTGATGCGGCAATGATGGAACATCAAGGTTACGGGAGTTATGAGTCGCTTGAAATAGAGCTCTTGCCTAATTTGTATATTGCCTATAGGACCGACTTGGCCGAGGGTTCTGAAGATACGCACAATGATCTTCGGGGTCGTTACAATCGCGGAGATAGAGAGGTACTTAAGGTGATGGAGAACTTGGCAGACTTGGCTGAGCAGGCAAAAACATTGGTCGTAGCAGGCCGAGGGTCTGAGATTGGCAGATTACTTGATCGCAATTTTGACTTGAGAAGAAGTATTTTGAATATCAGTCAGGGAAATTTGCAAATGGTAGGTGCCGCAAGAAGCGTTGGAGCAAGTGCGAACTTTACCGGTTCCGGTGGTGCTATTATTGGAACTTATACCGATGACACGATGTATGCATGCTTAAAAACAGCTTTATCGGCCATCGGGGTCAAGGTGATCAAACCAGAAATAACACCATCAGTAGACTAAAAATAAAATCAGTCTTCAGGTTGTTAGTCTGATGATGCGGTCGGCTCTGTTTCTTTGGCTTCCTCAACGGTCCATAATTTTTCAAGCTGATAAAAGCCGCGTGCCTGTGCATTCATCGCATGAACAATCACATCACCTAAATCCAGTAACACCCAGTCTGAGCCAAGATCGCCTTCGATACCTAAAGGTCTGATACCGCTTTCTTTCAGTTTTTCTGCAACATAATCACATAAAGAGCGCAGATGACGGTCTGAAGTGCCGGTCACTACGACCATATAATCGGTAAAGCTGGTTTTGCCACGAACATCAAGTGTGGTGATGTTTTGTCCTTTGCGTTCATCCAAAACATCCAGGACGGTTTTTAAAATTTCTTCTACTTGCATTCAAATTCCTAGGGTAAATAATGAGATCAATTCGTCTCGTAAAGCTTGTTTTTCTTAATATATTCTATGACAGCATCGGGCAATAAGTAAGCCGGATTTTTTTTGTTCGCAATCATGTTTCTGATTGCTGTTGCCGAAATATCCAGTTGAGTGATTTGCTCCATGAATAATTTTCCTGCAGTAGTTTGCGCCAACTCACCTTTGTCCTTAATCAATCGGTCTTTAAAAAAATCATCCATTTGCTGTGTTACAAAACCAGGTCGGGTCAGTACCACAATATTTGCATAGTCAAATAACTGCTGCCACTGATGCCAGTTTGTTAACTGTTTGAAAGCGTCACTGCCAATAAATAACAGTAAGGGCTCATCTTTTAAATCCTGCCGCAAAGACTTTAAGGTATCCACCATATACGAAGGAACTTCGCTGGATAAGCTGTGTCTGTCGAGTTCCCGTGTATCAATGGTTAGCTCCGTTTGATTCTTGATGGCTAACTGAAGCATTTGCAAACGGTTGTCAGTCGTTACGGACGGTTGTTCGCGATGAGCTGGTTTAGCACATGGAATCAAGCGGACTTCAGTTAACTTGAAGCTATCTTTTACCTCAAGAGCTGAACGTAAATGACCGTAATGTATCGGATCAAAGGTACCGCCAAAGATTCCAATCATTTACAGCCTGATATGACCGTCACCCAGAACGATATATTTTAATGAGGTCAACCCTTTCAAACCCACCGGGCCTCGGGCATGCAATTTGTCGGTGCTGATACCGATCTCGGCTCCCAAGCCATATTCAAAACCGTCCGCGAAACGGGTAGATGCATTGACCATTACCGAGCTGGAATCAACTTCCCGTAAAAAACGACGAGCCAAGGTGTAGTCTTCCGTCACAATAGCCTCGGTATGGCCGGAACTGTGTTGGTCAATGTGCGCAATCGCGTCCTCAATGCCATCTACAATTTTAATTGATAAGATGGGTGCCAGATATTCAGTATTCCAGTCTTCCTCAGTGGCTCTGAGGCAACCAGGAAGCAGAGAGCAAGTTTTCAGGCAGCCGCGTAACTCAACACCTTTTTGGCTATATTTTTCAGCTAATAAGGGCAGGACTATGGGTGCAATGCTTTCCGCTATCAGCAAAGTCTCCATGGCATTACAAACTCCATAACGATGGGTTTTGGCATTGACGGCAATATTGACGGCCTTGTCTATATCGGCTTTATCATCGATATAGACATGACAAATACCATCCAGATGTTTAATCACAGGAATGGTTGCATCTTTTGAAATACGCTCGATCAGGCCTTTGCCGCCGCGTGGTACGATCACGTCGACGTACTGATTCATGGTAATTAATTCGCCGACCGCAGCGCGATCTGCTGTCGCTACAATTTGCACGGCGTCCACCGGCAAACCTGCTGCTTCAAGTCCTTGGGCAATACATGCGGCAATGGCCTGATTGGAATGGATGGCTTCTGAGCCACCTCTTAAAATACAGGCATTTCCGGATTTCAGGCATAAAGCTGCCGCATCGACTGTCACATTGGGTCTGGATTCATAGATAATGCCGATCACACCTAAGGGTACGCGCATCTGACCGACCTGAATGCCGCTGGGTCGATAGCTTAAATCAGTGATTTCACCGACTGGATCTGCTAATGCTGCAACCTGTTTCAACCCTTCAACCATAGCCAGAATTCCAGCCGGGGTAAGTTCTAATCTGTCTAGCAATGCGGCATCTAGGCCGTTTTTTCTACCGGCCTCTAAATCTTTACTGTTTTCTGCAATTAGCAACGTCTGGCTATTCCCAATAACTTCGGCAATTTTCAGCAAAGCCAGGTTTTTTTTGCCAGACTCGGTGCGGCTTATTTCACGCCCTGCTTTTCTGGCTTTCTGACCAAGGGTGGTCATGTATACTTTAATGTCCAAGGCGCTCTCTTTAACTCTATGAATGTTTTGGCTAATTATATCGCCTAATCAGATTTTTTGACAGACTTTAAACATAACAACTATCGGATATTAAACAGTTTTAGCGGGTAGCTTGGATGCTGTACGTCTCTTAATCATGATCTTCGGAATTGATAACGGCTTTCCAGTGTTGACGTTGAAGTGCTCGCCGGTGTTGCCGCCAAACCACAAAATAATAAACAAGGAGATATCCAGGAATCGCCATCGTCATTCCTAGTAGTGACGTACCCAGCCATAACGGCTGCATGGCATCCCATAAGGTAGTCGACATCAACAAAATCCCCTCTGACCAAGTCAGTCTGTCGAATTGCTGTAATAAAGTGTCAATCTCGGCGTAAGTTAAAGCTTTGCCTTGGTCTGGTAATAAGTAGAGTCCGAACTTATAACCGCCATACCATATGGGTAAGGTGGTCAGTGGGTTTGAAATCCACGACCAAGGTATACTGGCTATAACACTGGCACTGAATAGTCTGGCCAAAACAATGCTGATAAATGTTTGCCCAAATACCGGTAACGCAGAGCTGAAAATGCCACAGGCACTGCCCATGGCGATTCTATATGGTGTGTCATCAAGACTGATGATGCGACGCAGTAATTTCATAATGACGTGTTGCAAGCGACGCCCCCACCATTTATTCGTTTTCGGAGGGTCGCCAAAAATGTGTGGTTGCATTGGATTTTGCTCCTCGAATAAAGCAAAGAACGTTATTACGCAGAACTAATACTAGCGCTTATGAATTGGTGGTAAAGTTTAGCCGGTCGATGGAACTCGGCATCCCTTGAGTGCTCAAACTACTCAACCAGGCCTTGCCAAGGTGTATATAAACCTTCGACATTAACCCCGAACATATCCAAAACCCGACCAACAGTTTCGTCAACCATTGCTGCCAACGAATCAGATTTGCTGTAAAAAGCAGGCATGGGCGGAAACATAATGCCACCCATTTCAGTCACGCTTGCCATATTCCTGATATGCACCAGATTTAACGGAGTTTCGCGGGGCATCATCACTAATCGCCTGCGCTCTTTTAAAACGACATCCGCAGATCGTGAGATTAAATTATCGCCAAAACCATGGGCAACTGCTGCCAGCGTTTTCATGGAGCAGGGTGCGATAATCATACCTTCGGTTTTAAAACCACCGCTGGAAATGCTCGCGGCAATATCATTAATGCCGTGTGTTACATCAGCCAGCTTCACCAATTCGGCACGTTTCATACCCATTTCGTAAGTAAGATTGACCACGCCGGCCGAAGAAATAATCAAATGCGTTTCCCATTGTTCCTGCGCCTGAAGGATTTGTAGCATCCTTACACCATAAACCGCGCCGGTTGCACCGGTCATGCCGATGATTAAACGTTTTTTTTGAGTCATTTTTCCGGGAAAAAGATTAGGTTGAATTGCGTATTAGACTGGTTTTAAAAGACGAAGGGCGAAAGTTTGGAGATTCTTTGACAGTCTATTTATTCGTATTCTATTTTTCTAACTGCAACAGTCTACTCCCTTTTCCTGACATCAAATTCAATTTTCCAGGAATTACCATCTTTTTGCGAAATAGCTTGTAACTCCAGCGTACCGAGTTCAGTAACTGCCGCGCAAAGGCGTACCGGTACGATTTCACCGGGTTTGCGGGACTCTGCAGGCAAGGTGATCTCAATTTCATCCAGTTCAGATAACTCATCGTTATTCCAGTAAGTCAGCCGGGTTCCGACATTATCCTCACGGCGGGTATTAGAAGCAAAGAAACGAAATCTTACCGGTTCTCCAATGACCAAGCCGAATTCGTCGTCCTGCAATTCCTGCTGTGTTCCTTCTTCCATGCCGAATGGGGCAATACACAGTGCATGAATTTCTGGAGCCATACCAGGCACGGCGAGCATGGCACTTTCAACGCCAACATAATAGGAGGCTGCCGTGCCGCCTTTTATACGTACACCTTTGCCTTTACGAACATAGCCATAATAAGCTGCGCCACGAGCAACAGCAAGATCGAGGTCGGCTCCCATCAATAGCCGGGCTTCGGGGGCTTGTTCTGCCGCCAGCCACGAATTTAAAACTTCCAGTAAACGCACACCCAGAGAATCGGCTTTTAAAACGCCGCCATTAAACAAGACGGCAGTAGGATGCAGGAAGCTGGCGTGTTCTGGTAAGTTAATGTCGTCAAGTTCTGCTGTCGCACCCTGTTGTTTGGTCAGAAATGCAGCGAGGTGGCGAGTAATCCCGGCATCCTGCGCGTAAGGCAAACCGGCTGTTCTTAAACCGGTTCGAGCCCGACTAAGCGGTTTGTCACTCACGACAACCCTGGGCAGAAATCCTTCAACCAAAACTCTGTTAACTTCTTCACGGGTTAATTCGGTGCGCAAAGTTCCGCCAATTAACGAAGAGCCACGGCTCGCAACGACCAGTGGAATATTGTCAGCATCGGAATGATTGAAGATTTTTTCTTTGGCATCTCGGCAACTGTGGGTTAAAGCCTGAATCTGCCAGGGCTCCAGATGTTTACCGTCCTGTTCCAATTTGGCTTTAATCGTATAAGCCAAAGCCAAATCCATATTATCTCCACCCAACAGAATATGATCGCCAACCGCTACGCGAGTCAATTCAAGGCTTCCGTTTTGTTGAGTAACCGCGATTAATGATAAGTCGGTCGTTCCACCACCGACATCGATCACCAAAATAATATCACCTACCTCAGCGTGATTTCGCCAGTCGCCATGACTTTTCTCGATCCAGCTGTATAACGCCGCCTGTGGTTCTTCCAGAAGAATGGCCTGTCCAAGACCCACGGCACGCGCCGCTTCGACTGTCAATTCACGGGCTGCAGGATCAAAAGAGGCTGGAACGGTAATGACGACATCTTGTTGTTCCAGAGGCGCGTCAGGATGCTGGTTTTGCCAGGCATCACGCAAATGTTGCAGATAAGCGGTAGTCGCCTGAAACGGAGAAACACGTTCGACTTCTTCGGGGGCTTCAGCGGGCAAAATGGGTTCTTTGCAATCGACTCCTGCATGGCATAACCAACTTTTGGCGCTGGAGACTAGGCGAATAGGGGTTTTACTACCCATATTACGGGCGATTTCACCGACCAGATGGTCAGGTTTCGCCGTCCAGGGTAAGGAAGTTGAACCTTCGGCAAGCTCAACCTCATGAGCCTGATATAAAAACGAAGGCAACTGCAGTTTTTCTTCAACCGAGCCGGGAGACGTCAGTTGCGGAATCGCCATGACTTGTGGCGAAAATTGCTCGTCATCAATATCACTGACTTCAGCATAGGACAAGACGCAATGTGTAGTGCCTAAATCGATACCAACAGAATAGCGTGCGCCTTGTTTTGTTTCTACCGGCTTATTGTCTGCCAAGTCTTGCTGATTTGTTCCCGGCTGCATCAGATCAGACCAGTTATTCATAGTTCAACCTCGGCGGGAGCAACAATTGCGGCATTATGTCCTTGGGTAAGCTTAGGTAGCTTGATGTCGGTGACTTGCCATCCTTTATGAATTAATGTTCCGGTAAACGGCGCTTTGCCAACAATATTGCCGGTCAAGCGCACCGCAGAGGCATCAAATCCATCTTGCAAGGTGATTTTATTGCCTTCCTGCTCATTACGAATTGGTGCCAAAGTAAAGTGTTCATTAATGGCTTTATTGCAACCTTCATGAACGACACGCGCGGCAATACCAATATCGGCATCATTAAAAGCTGTAATATCTTCCTTGATAAAATCAATAAAACGCGCTTCATTTTGCAATAAACTGAGTAGTTGCAGGGCTGCATCCGGGGTTGATTCTTTCAATACCACGGGTTCAGGCGCAGGGGCTTGAACAATTTTTTCAACTTCGATGATTTTCTCAATAATTTTGACTACCGGCTCAGTCATGGGGACTGCAACTTGCTGAGTAGGTCTCTTTTTACAACGGCTCATGCTGATGACCATAACTAGCAATAACGCTATTAAAACCATTGCCAGGACGGCAACAGTTCCTGCGAGGCAAACATGCCATAAATCGAAAGTGGTGGGTTTCAAGGATAAATCGATTAAGTAAGAATTCATTACACGAGACTCTTTAAGTGGTTATTATTGAACGGGTTTCCGGGCTGCTTCGCCAAACATCATGCCTTGCAGAACATTGCGGGTGGTTTGCATGCGCATCTGTTTTAAATGGCGGTCAGCAATCGTACCGGGCACTTTTTCAGCTAGATAAATTTCACGCATTTGTCCCAGTACCGACTCACATTGTTTCATAATGCTCTCGGTAGCCTTACGGCTTTCCAGGTTCTGATAAGTGGGTTTTTGCATTTCAGTCCCAACACACTTTTTATATAGATATTGGTTTTCCTGAATTTTCTTTATGGTGCCGTCTGAAATCGTCGTGTTAGTCCATTCGTTTTTGGCATCGGCGGCAAAAGCAGTTACCGAAGACAATAGTAGAGTTAAGAAAAGAATCTTTTTCATGGTATATCCCGTTATTATTAATAAAGTCTTGAGCGTTTAATTTTACGCGAACTGGTCGAAAATAAATAACATTTGTCATAGGGCATAACACTTAAAAAATATTTGCCGACAAAATCACGGCTCTGCGCGTATATTGAGTAAACTGTTTACAGTCTATTTTCAGCTCCAGTTATTGTCAACAATATTGAAACAATCTATTGTTTTCAAGCTATATTGTAAGCTTATAGCTACATGCGTATAATTTAAATTGTCGGAGAGAAGTTAACTTTTAAAAGCCAAGCTTTTATAACTCTTCATCAGTTTTTTGCATTGTTGTCTATTTGTCAACCTTGCCTTGAGATCAGCGCATAAGCCGATCTCCACCAGTTTCATGTACCTCCTCGTAGTGTGAAAGTTCAGAGCTTATCCAGTGTCTGTAAACCTTTACCTCCCTTTGCCTTTGGCACTGGGAGGTTTTTTTTGCCTTAAAACTCAGCTTTCTTGGTGATGTGTTTTCGCCACTGCTTCGGCAAGTACCTTAATGTCTGCTCCAGGTTTACAAACATTCTCACTGAGATGCCTGCGCCAACCCCGGGCTCCGGGCTCGCCATGAAAAAGACCTAATATATGCCGTGAGATGCTGTTTAATCGAACACCTTCAGCCAGTTGTTGTTCAATATAAGGGATTAGCAATCGAAGAATCTGGTTGCGAACTTTGGGTTCTTTAACATCATTATAAAACCGCCTGTCCACTTCCGCCAAGAGATAAGGATTATGATAAGCTTCTCTGCCTACCATGACTCCATCAACATGGTTCAAAATTTCTTCTGCCTGCTCCAAAGTAGTGATACCGCCATTCAGAATGATTTCCAACTGTGGAAAATCCTGTTTTAGTTGATAAACGACCTCGTAACGCAAGGGCGGAACATCTCGATTTTGTTTGGGCGACAAACCGCTTAGCCAAGCTTTTCGGGCGTGAACAATAAACGTTTCGCAACCGGCATCGGCAATCGTCTTTACAAAGTTCACCAATTCTTCATAGGAATCAAGGTTATCGATACCGATTCTTGATTTGACAGTGACCGGAATTGAAACTGACTGTTTCATGGCTGCAACGCATTCAGCCACCAGCAAGGGTTCCGCCATCAGGCAGGCACCAAAACGACCATTTTGAACCCGGTCACTGGGGCAACCAACATTCAGATTCACTTCATCATAGCCATAATCTTCGACCAACTTTGCGCAGTAGGCCAACTCCCGTGGATTGCTGCCCCCTAATTGGAAGGCAATTGGATTTTCAGCGGCATTAAATTGTAAGAATCGGTGATGGTCGGCATGTATCAAGGCGCCTGTGGTTACCATTTCGGTATATAGATAAGCGTGATCAGAAATTAATCGATGAAAATAACGGCAATGTCGATCAGTCCAATCCAGCATTGGGGCCACGCAAAACCGATGAGCCTTGAATTTACTGGGCAAAAGCGCGTACCCATTGGGTTCTAACAATTTTAACATTGATTATTTTTGTACATTTTTAGGTTATTTTTAGACATTTTACAATATTAGATGCACAATAAATGCACAAAAATTAAAATTTGTGCATTTTTATGGC
>CANNLO010000057.1 GCA_947505055.1 Methylococcaceae bacterium
ATGCTGCGGCGGGAAAGATGATCAACGCCAGGAGTATTCTTCATGCGCGGCCGACCGTCGGAAAATGTCGCGGAAGCTTACCCGAGAATCCGCCGCTGCCGCATCGACGGGCCAGCGTGGCCAGCCAGTTCCGGCAAGCGGGCCGCTCATCTTCGGCCGCACACGCTCGACCGCGCCTTCGATCTTTAGTAGTAATGGTTTTAGCCATAATATTTCAATTACCAATAACTTCAATGTATTAACGCCAGAGCTCAATTTTTTTCTATTTTAACATGAAAATATTATTAAACTGAAACTTACACCGAAACAAATATGCCGTTTTAAAGCTGCAAATATATGGTGGCAAGTGCCGAGTTTTAATCCAGTTTAGGATTATCACCAAATGTCACAAGAAAGCGACAGGTCTTGTAAGCTGTTAGGTTGAGGATAAAACTCACTTCTGTAATTAATTAGGATAGTTCGATATATATTGGTGAGGTTGACGCATTATTTACATTCGGCCCTATCAAATCAGATGACACTTTCTGCCAAAATTTTAATTGTTGACGACGATCCACGTTTACGGACACTTTTAAGATATTTCTTAATCGAGAAAGGTTTTGAAGTTGAGTGTGTGGCTGATGCGGAACAGATGACACAAAATTTAAAGCGGTCTTTTTATGATTTGATCATACTGGATTGGATGATGCCGGGTGAAGATGGCTTGTCAGTTTGCAGCCGATTACATGCGGAGGAAAATTGTCCGCTCATTATCATGTTAACCGCTAACGGCAGTGAAAATGATTCGATTGCCGACTTGCTGAGTGGCGCTGACGATTATCTTGCCAAGCCATTTAATGCCGATGTTTTGTTGGCGCGTATTCAGGCTGTTTTAGGTCGCCGCCCCCCGGGTGCAGGCCAGTTTGCCTGATAATAATGGCTTGTTATATTCTTTTGGCCCGTATGTGTTGGATTTCTCCCAGCGTTGTTTATACAACAATGATGACAGGACTGAGTTAAGCTCCAATCAATTTGCCTTACTTAATGTTCTGGCTCAACACGCCGGGAAACCGTTTTCACGAGAACAGCTCAGTTATCTGATAAAAGGCAAGGATAACGAGGTTGACTGCCGTTCTGTCGACACGCAGATTTATCGTTTACGCCGGATGCTGGAAAATGGTCCGGCCAAGCCTGTTTACTTGCAAACGGTTAGAGGTGTTGGTTCAGGATAAAAGAACCAGTCCGACGATGCCATGATTTGAAAGTCCCCATTACAAAAGAGAATTAACGAATGAAATTTCTACCTACCGAAAGAGTGTAAAATAGCGCTGGTGATAATGAATTTAAGGTGGGGATACTTCGGTTGAGGCGTTCGAATTTCCTATCCGTAACACTATATAGGAGTGGGTGTCCCGGAACAAAACTCAGGTAATGAGTTTTATGGGATTGTCGGATTTACTCTTTCCTCACGAGGTTTATTTTAAACTCGAAAATCTCTTGTTAGGTGATGTCCATTTTATAGCCGAAACCACGCACCGTTTTTAATAATTTAAGCTCAAAATCGTCATCAATCTTTCGTCGTAATTGGCGAATATACACATCAACCACGTTAGTTAAGGGATCTGCGCTGTAGCCCCAAACCTGTTCCAGTATGCGTGTACGGCTTAAAACCTTGCCGGGCATTCGCATAAAGCATTCTAATAAGGCAAATTCTTTTGGTGTCAATACAATAGGTGTTTCACCTCGTTGAACTTCGTGGGTTTCTCCATTTAATACCAAATCAGCAATCGTAAACTCTCTGTTATCCGGTTTTGTCAGGCCACCACGACGACGCATCAGGACTTCGATTCGTGCCATCAATTCTTCAAAAGCGAAGGGTTTGGTCATATAGTCATCGGCTCCAGATCTCAGACCGGTCACTTTATCATGAACCGTGTCTCTTGCCGTTAGCATCAAAATGGGTGTGGTAACTCCCAGACTGCGTAAACGCTCACAAACTTCTCGTCCATTAAGATCAGGCAATCCCAAATCCAGAATAATCACTTTGAATTTGCCTTCTTTGCCTAGAGCTATAGCTTCAATACCGGTTCTGGCAACCTCGACGTTATAGCTTTCAGCTTTAAGTCCTCGCTGAACAAAATCAACAATACGCTGATCGTCTTCCACTAGCAAAATTCGCATATAACTGATGTCCTTAAAATAAATGTAACAAGTATAAAGCGCTGAATCTCGATTACATGAGAAATTTAATTGTGCAGCTTATTTTTCAGGCTATAAATTTAAACACTATGAAATAAACTTTTACGCTGACTTGTTTTTTCGTCAACGGGTTCAATCGAATTTAGCGGTAATGTAACTGTAAATGTCGAACCTGAATTTTCAACGCTAGTTACACTAATACTTCCGTCAAGTGCCGTCAGGATTGACTTAGCCATTGGCAAACCTAAACCAGTGCCATCGTTATTGGTACTGCGGGCATTTTGACTGCGAAAATGGCGATCGAAGATACGTTCTAAATCTTGACCGGGAATACCTATTCCAGAATCGGTAATGCTTAATATCGCCTTATTTGCCTCAGAGCGCAAGGTGACATTAATACATCCCCCCGACTTTGAATAGCGGCAGGCATTATCACCCAAAATGAAGAGTATCTGGCGCAGGCGCTGTTTGTCTGCTCGAACCCAAATAGGTTTATCTGGCGCTTCAAGATCCAGAGATACGGAAATTGATTTTTCCCGGGCCATGACTTCGAAATCTTCGACGGCGCTAATTACCAATTCGCAAAGATTAACCTTATCAGATTCAAATTGAAGATTCGCGGTTTCTGCTCGAGCCAGAAACAAGAGATCGTTTACATATTTTCCTAGCTGCATGGCCAGTTCGACGATACGATGCAAAGTATCCCTATACTCTTCAGGTTCACGTTCCTTGCCTCTTAACGTTACCTCGGCTTCCCCTCGAATGACGGTGATTGGGGTGCGTAATTCATGGCTTATATCAGCCAGAAACTCTCGCCGTGCAATATCCATGCGCTTTAATTCTTCGTTTAAGCGGTGTAGTTCAAACGTACGTTCGGCAACTTTTTTCTCAAGCTGGGAACGCCCTTTGCGAAGTTTATTTTGCTGAACTTCAAGTTCCTGTGCCATTTGATTGAAATGGCTGGCCAGGTATGAAAATTCATTGCGGGCCTCAAGCTCAATGCGGTAGTTCAGATTTCCTGAAGCAATCTCGTCTGTACCTTTCATTAAAACTTCGATTGGTTTTCGAACACCATTTAACAGTATTAAGCCTGATGTAAGGCTAAACAGAGCTGCACTCAATGAAGCCAAAATAGCGATCCAACGAGATTGGGAAAGCAACTCTTTCATTTCTTGTTGGGCTATTCCAGCGTTATTTTTCTCAGCTTCGATTGCGGAATCAATAAGTGGCATGAATTCCCCATCTATTTGTTCTTCAGAAAACTTTGAAAGTGCCTGCACGGCCAACTCGTACTTACCTTGTTGACGCAAACGCTCGACTTCGTTAAATCGATACTCGCTGGCTTCCAAAAACACCGTAAAATGGGCGACTCTTTCAAGTTCAGCCGAATTATCTGGACGATCTTCGTCTTGATTTTCTGCATCCGAAGTCTTGATTGCCGTGTTTCTAAGTTCCTGCATTGCCTGGTATAGTCGTTGTCTGGATGATTCCACGCCGGCTTTCGCAGTTGGATTGGCTGTTATCAAGCTATCCATACGTTGTTTAAAGTGACGATAGGCTTCCTGAGACAGGCGTTCATAATGATCAAAAGCTTCATAGGCCCGCTGGCTGCGATGAAAATGTCGGGATACCTGATTTGCCCCCCAATAAAGAGCACCGCCCAAAAACAGGACAAAACTGAAGGAAACAATGATGACAACAGCTAGACGTATACGAAACATGCTTGCTTAGTGCTTGTCGCCGCTTTCATCCAGGTGTTTCTCCATGGATCTTATCGCTTCCAGTTTTTCTCTGAGCAAGTCTGCTTCAGTTTTATTTGCTCCGCTAATCTCTTTGGCTTCTATTCCAGATTTATCTGTTTTTTGTTTACGTTCTGACGTGACATTCTTCTTTGGCACTGGAGGGAGTAAGCGTTTTAAGGCCTCTGATTGAATAATAAACATTTTTTGCATTCTTTCATCAGAAAAATCCTCAGGTTGCATTGTGTTTATCCCATCCAGAATTTTAGGAACCTCACCGCAGGTATCGGATAGTAAGCGGCCTAGCATAATTTGTAATTGTATTGCATCATCAGGTGAGCTCTTTTGGCGTTTTTGTAAGCTACGACATATCTCTGCTCTTGCCGTTGGCGAACTTTTTGCCATGTTAACACCAAAAACGAGGAAGTCATCAAAGTCAGATTGAACGTTTTGAACTGTTATTGGTGGAGGACCCTCGTTCAAATTTGTATCGACCTTTGCACAGCCACTCAGTAATAAAGTAGTAAGCGTTAAACAGATGGATATTTTTGGAAATGATGCCGTTGATGAAGGCTGTTGCATATTAGTCAGTTCTGTTGGGTTAGCGGTATTTGCACAAGGATACGAGTGCCTTGTTGATCTTGTCGTGAATCAATTATATCGATCTTACCCTGGTGGTTGGTTATATATTCTTTAATTATTGCCAGCCCCAATCCAGGGCCTTGGCCAATTTCGTCAGCCAGCAAGTTTTTGACATGGAAAAAAGGTTCGAACAAATGCAGCCTATCCTCGGGATCAATTCCAGGCCCTTCATCTTCAACTTCCAATTCCATTTGCATATCCGAATCGCGAAGCATGACTCGAATTTCACCGCCTTCCGGTGAGTATTTAATTGCATTTGAAAGCAATTGTTCGATGATGACCTGTAACTGATCAGGAATACCTGAAATTTCAACCGGCCTGGCCAGATTTTTCATGCTTATTGATTTAGCTTGAATTCTGGGTTCAAAATTATTGATGACAGACTCCAGTAATACTTTCATGTTAACAGATACCTTAGAGTTCATCGTTGGCCTTATGGCAGCCCGACTGTAACGGAGCAAACTTTTGGAAACTGTTTCTATTTGTTCAACATCATTGATGAGTTGTTGCGCAATATCTTGGCAGATCGGATTTTGCTCTTGATCCAACTTTGTTTGTTCAAGCAGCAGTTCAGTATTGTTTTTGATATTCCCCAGAGGATTATTAATTTCGCGAAATACGTTACCCATAAACTGTTGTTTAGAAATCTCCATATCAATTAGGTAATTGCGTAGCCATTCAAGGCGATTACCCAGATAGCGAAGATCTGAAGGACCCGCAATGACAATCGGTTTTTCAAGCTGTCCCGACCCTAGTCGGCGTATCCCGTTATCCAATTGCTTTATTGAGCGGGAAAGGATTATTAATAACAGTGCGATAAAAATGAACGACATGACCAAAAGAATAGCCCCTTTGATTAAAAGTCCATGTTCAAGTGAGGCTGATTGTTTGCGTAACTCATTAAATTGGTTGTCAATGTAACTCTCGAATTCACGGGAAAGTTTACTTGATGATTCCCGCAATCCATGGAAAGCTTCATCGACGGGCAATTTAAGTGTGCTTTCACTTTCTGAGCTAATAATTTCTTGATAAATCAGATTTTCTTTTTCCGATAATTCATTTACAGAGAGATTTATTTCATTATCGATGCGTAATTTTAACAGTTCGCTTAAAGCCTGTTTGAACGAGGCCCTGGTATTTTCGTAGGATTGTTGTTCGTAAGGCTGCCGTACAGATGGATCTGATAAGAGTATGAACAACCGCGCCTTTCGTTCGATATCTGCGGTTTTTTGCAGAACCAAACGCACTGCTTTAGTTTGTTCAAAAACCTGATAATTGATGGTTCTGCCTAAGGTCGAGGTTTCACGCAAGCCAAATGTCGCATACATGACCGCTAAATATAACGGAATAACCGCCAATAAAAAGCCAAGAATGATCAGCGATTTTAATGATAAAATTTTTTTTGACTTCATTGGTGCATAAATAAGGTTGAATCATTATCCAAGATTGTTAGACTAGTAAATTAATCAGCATCATTTCATAAATATCGGATAAAGTCTCTAAATCATCGATTGCGACATGTTCATTTATTTTATGAATGCTTTCATTCAAGGGACCAAGTTCTATGACTTGTGCGCCGGTTGGGGCAATAAAGCGACCATCCGAAGTGCCTCCGCCCGTGTCATCCAAGGTTTTAAAGCCGGTTACAGTTTTGATGGCGGCATGCGCAGCATCGATTAAGGCTCCCGGTTCGGTTAAAAAGGGATTGCCGGACAAGCGCCAGTTCAGGTCATAGCTGAAGTCGTATTTGTCCAGTATGGCGCAGGTGCGTTGTTTAATGGTTTGTTCATCCAGTTCGGTGCAAAAGCGCAGATTAAACTGTACGTTTACACTGCCTGGGATGATATTTTCAGCACCGGTTCCGGCATTAATATTGGAAACCTGCAAGCTGGTCGGTGGGAAAAACGCATTGCCGTGATCCCAGACTTCTTCGGTCAACTCTTTTAAGGCCGGGGCAAAAGTGTGTATCGGATTGTCGGCCAGTTCGGGGTAAGCGACATGGCCTTGGATGCCATTGATCGTCAATTGGGCGCATAAAGAGCCGCGTCTTCCTACACGAATGACATCGCCGATTTTTTTATCGCTGGAGGGTTCGCCTACCAGACACCAATCGATTTTTTCGTTACGTTGTTCGAGCACTTCAACGACTTTAACCACGCCATTGGTAGCGATGCCTTCTTCATCGCTGGTCATCATTACCGCGATAGAACCCTGATGATCAGGGTGTTTGGCGATGAAACGTTCGACGGCGGTAATAAAACAGGCGATACCCCCTTTCATATCCGCAGCGCCACGGCCATAAAGTTTTCCGTCACGAATAGTGGGTATAAAGGGGGGTGAAATCCAGGCTTCCAAGGGACCGGTAGGCACAACATCGGTATGACCAAGAAAGGTGAATAAAGGTTTGGCTACACCGCGTTTTAACCAGATGTTTTGGGTGTCTTCAAAATCCAAGCGCTCTTCTTTGAAGCCGATTTTTGTTAAACGTGCTGCCAATACATCCTGGCAACCCGCATCTTTCGGGGTTACGGATTCACGGCTGATAAGGTCTTTAAGAAGTTCCAGTGTGTCGGTCATAGGTATTTGCTTGGATGGTGATCGGCTTTATCGGGAGGTGTGCTTAATTTTTACGGGCGAATTTACAGATTTTCGTTATAGCCATTCGCTTTGCTAAAGCCAAGAATTAGTGTGTCGCCAATGTCTAAAATCGGGCGTTTAATCAGGGTAGGGCAGGCAAGCATCAATTCAAGTGCTTTTTCCTGAGTCAGATCGCTTTGTTGTTCTGCGCTCAGTTGCCGCCAACTGGTACTGCTGCGGTTAAGCAGTTTGTTCCAGTCTAAATGGCTGGCAAAGTGCTGTAATAATTCAGGCGTTAACCCATCGGTTCTAAAATCGTGGAACCGATAGGCTATGCCGTTTTGATCCAGCCAGTTACGCGCTTTTTTGACGGTGTCGCAGTTTTTTATGCCATAAAGCGTGTGCATTTTTTTACAATTGGCTGTTTAACAATTCTTCAATATCAGGCAATTGCTTGTCTGTTTTGCAACGGATTTTGTAAAGATCAACAAATTCCATGAAGGCCTGTTCCAGATCAGCCAGAATTTCCTCTTCGTTTTCACGCTCATCTTCTGGAACATCTTCTGATTCCAGATATTCGTGTTGCAGGGCGACTTCGCTGTTTAAAGCAAGCGTGGCGTAAATGATCGCATTGTTTGAGATGTTGTCGCTCATGATATTAGCCTTGGTTAAGTGATAGTGGGTTTAGGTGTTAACTGCGCTATTTAATCTTGTTCTCTAAAGCGAATCGTAAGACCTTGTAAAAAATTTCTTAAGATCTGATCGCCGCATTCACGGTGATGTTTATGACTTTTTTGTCTGAAAAATGAGCTGAGTTCGCCTTTAGATAATTCAAAGTCAGCCAGTTTCAATGTGCTTAGCATGTCTTCTTCTTTAAATTCCAGCGCGATTCTCAATTTTTTGAGTATGGTGTTATTGGTTAACGGCTCCGGTTTTTTTGCCGGTTCCGTTGAAGGAGTTTCTTGCTTGCCTCTTTTGTAAATAATCAGGCCGTCCAAAAACTGCCCAAGTAGATTATTGTCCAGAGGGACAAAATCTTCTTCATTATCTTTTTTAAGTAGCTTAAGTAATTCGTCCCGACTTACTTCGGCATCGCACAAGGCAAAGATTTCAAGCATGGTTGGATCTTTAAGCTCTAAAGCGTAACGCACCCGGCGTAATACATCGTTGTTGATCATGGTTTTTCTGTGACAAAGTGTTGTGATTGCTCAGCATTCTGAGCATCGGTGTTGTTTTTTTCCTGCAAGTAAGCAAGTACATCTTCATTATTAACCTGGTAGTAAATATCATCTACAAGCACTGAAACGCCAATGGATTCAAAGGTTATCGTGTCACCGAGATAGTAATATGAAGATTGCCAATGTTCTTTTTTTCTGAAGACCTCAATTTCCCCGATGGTTTGTTCAATTAAAACGTATTCTTCCAACGTTGGAATTTGTAGATATTTTAGGCGTCTGGCAGTTTTATCAAAGCGTCTGGTCGATTTTGACAAGACTTCAATGACAATAACCGGCGCTTGTTGGTAATAGTCAGACTTTTTCGTAGTGTCATCCTGCTGGCCAACCACCATGACATCAGGATAGAAGAAATCATGAGCGACCTTGACTTTCATGTCAGCGATAAAAGCACTACAAGGTGTGCCTTTTAATTGAGCTTTTAATTCAGTATATATATTACCTGAGAGAAAGTTATGTATCTCACTTGCTCCAGCCATGGCATAAACTTCACCATCAATGAACTCATGCTTTATTTTTGCAACAAGCTCACACTGAAGATACTCTTCTCCCGTGATCCGGTTATCGGCATAATTCAGGCTCATGATTCTTCCTCTGGCCGACTTTAATAGTCGACCAAGTTTAACACAATCAATCTCTTAGTAACTCATTTATGCCGGTTTTGCTACGGGTTTTTTCATCAACCTGCTTGATGATCACTGCGCAATACAAACTGTACAAGCCATCCGCAGAAGGCAGGTTGCCGGGCACCACAACTGAACCGGCAGGAACGCGGCCATAAATGATTTCACCGGTCATGCGGTTGTAAATTTTAGTGCTTTGGCCGATGTAAACGCCCATAGAAATAACTGCACCTTCTTCAACGACAACGCCTTCGACGATCTCGGAACGTGCGCCGATAAAACAGTTGTCTTCAATGATGGTTGGGCCAGCTTGCAAAGGTTCCAAAACACCACCAATACCGACCCCGCCAGAAAGATGTACGTTTTTGCCGATTTGCGCGCAAGAACCAACGCTGGCCCAGGTATCAACCATAGTGCCGCTGTCGACATAGCCGCCGATGTTAACGAACGAAGGCATCAATACAGCGCCGGGAGCAACATAAGCGCCATGACGAACGATAGCGTTCGGTACAACGCGCACCCCGGATTTTGCGAAGTCTTCAGGTGAGTAAGTGCTAAATTTTGCTTCAACTTTGTCGTAATAACGGCTGTTGCCGCCTTCCATAACTCGGTTTTCGTTGATCCTAAATGACAGCAACACCGCTTTCTTCAACCACTGATTGACGATCCAGTCGCCGGAGGTTTTTTCTGCGACACGCGCTTTGCCACTATCTAACAGGTTTATTGCAGTTTCAACGGCATTGCGCACTTCGACTGAAACAGTGGCAGGTGAAATATCAGCGCGTTGTTCAAAGGCTTCGTTAATAATTTTTTCTAGTTGTTGCATGGTTTCTTTTTATAAAGAGTTAAGGAAAATTTTTATACGTTGGGCTGCCTCGATGCATTCCGCCAACGGCGCAACCAAAGCAATTCGGACGTGGTTAAGACCGGGATTGATCCCTTTAAATTCACGGGATAAATAACTGCCGGGCAGAACGGTGATATTCTGTTGAGCAAAGAGTTGTTGCGTAAAGTCAGTGTCTGAGATCGGTGTTTTCAACCAGATATAAAAACTGGCTGGTGGTTTGGTAACAACGCAAACCCCGGAAAGAATATCGATAAAGGCCGCAAATTTTTCACGATATAAACGACGATTTTCAAGGACGTGGGACTCATCTTTCCAAGCCTGAATGCTGGCATGTTGAGTAGGCAAGGGCATTGCGCAACCGTGATAAGTTCGGTATTGAAAATAATCTTTTAGGAGTTCGGCATCGCCAGCGACAAAGCCTGAGCGTAAACCCGGTGCGTTGGAGCGCTTTGATAAGCTATGAAAGATGACGCAACGCTTAAAAGCGGTATTGCCCATATTATACGCAGTTTGCAGTAAGCCCTGCGGCGGATTGCTTTCATCGTCATAAATTTCGCTGTAACATTCATCGGAAGCGATTACAAAATCATACTTCTCCGCCAAATGGAGCAACTTCTCCTGACTGGTCTGATCCATCACGGAACCGGTAGGGTTACCAGGTGAGCAGATATAAATCAGTTGGCAGCGTTGCCAGATTGCCTCCGGCACCGCATCAAAATCCGGTAAATAACCAGAGCCTTCCAGCGTGTTCAGAAAATACGGCTCAGCGCCAGCCAGTAAAGCTGCGCCTTCATATATCTGATAAAACGGATTCGGCATAATCACAACAGGCACGGCGCTGCTTGAATCGACTAGGCATTGAGCAAACGCAAACAAGGCTTCGCGTGTGCCGTTGACCGGTAAAACCTGTGTTTCAGGATTGATAGCTTCAGTTGGTATTTTAAAACGCCCGCTCAGCCATTTAGCTATTGCCTGTCTCAGTTCAGGAATACCTTTAGTGGTTGGATAATTAGCCAGGCCGTGTAAGTGCGTTAAAAGCGCTTCCTGGATTAAATGCGGCGTGGCATGTGTCGGCTCACCCATCGATAAGGCAATATGGGGCAGATTTTCAGGCGGTGTAATGCCCTGTTTAAGTTGTGCCAGCTTTTCGAACGGGTACGGATGTAGATGTAATAAATTAGGTGTCATCAATTAGTTACAATGTGGTTGTTTGCCGGCAGCTTTAGCTTGCTGGTAGAGGCTTAATGCTTGTGGCATGTGTCGTTCCAAGTCTTGGATACGCGTGGCATGAGACGGATGAGTAGACATGAATTCCAGTGGTTGCTTGCCTTGCGAGGCTTGTTCCATTTTTTGCCATAAACCGATACTTTGTTTTGGATCAAAACCTGCCCTGGCCATTAAATCGACGCCGATCATGTCCGCTTCACTTTCATGGACACGACTGTAGGGCATTAAAATTCCATATTGCGCACCGACACCCAACAAGCCCAGGGCAGATTTTCCCAGTGCAGATTGTGGAGAGCTAACCGCTTGAATTATACTCATGCCTCCACTAACTGCCATTTCCTGAGAGGCACGTTCATTGCTGTGCTTGGCCAGCACGTGGCCAACCTCATGACCAATCACCGCAGCCAATTGATCCGGATTATCTACCAAAGCAAGCATGCCGGTATGTATACCGATTTTATTGCCAGGTAAAGCAAAGGCATTGGGTGTTTTATCTTCAAACACCACAACTTCCCAGCTGCCGCCTGTTGTTTTGGTAATGGCGTTGGCAATGCAGTGTGCTTCTTTATTGTATTGACTGTTCTGACTGACCGGCTTTTGTTTTTTCAAGCTATCGAACGCCTGCAAACCCATTTGATCAATTTTAGCGTCAGGCATAAACACAAATTGGCTTCTACCTGTTGGACTGGTCACGCAGGCGCTTAACAAACTGATCATGACAACAGGGAATAGTTTTTTAAACATAAGTAAAGAACGGTGGTTTATGTTATTACGGTCATTTTAACGTAACTTAGGAGCTGAAGGTTAAAAATGTGCTGGTTTTTTGTCATTCACATTAGTGAAATAAGTTCCTTGGAAAGCCTTAAGTTACTAATATTAGATTGGTTTTTGGGAAATATCAAAAAATTACTTCAGAATTTTAGCGAACATTTCATCATAATCTTGCTTGGATAGCACTCCACTAACCCCTGTGCGTTGATGAGTTTTATCGAAGAAATAGGTTCTTGGCAATTCGCCATACCATTTGGGATCAATACCAAATTGCAGTTTCTGGGTGTTTTCATCTGCATAGACCCAGTTTTCAATATCGGACAATTGGTTTTTTTCGAGTATTTGCTGAATTTGCTCGGTTGCCGTCAAGTCATCGGCTGCCAGCATGATGATTTTCAATTCGGGCCTGCTTTTATGAATGCTGTTAAGTAAGGTCATGTCCTTCAGGCACGAGGAACAGTTGACTGACCAGACTACCAGCATTAAAGGTTGGTTTTCAGTGCTGGCTAATATTTGTTGATAACTCTCAGAACTGAAGGATAACGTCTCTGCTTTTACAGGCGAATAGAGCGACGTTAAAAGAAAGAATAATAAGCTGAAATAAATATTTTTTAAGTTCATGGTCTGTATTATTGTAAATAAAATAGAATTTAGTTTACTGGAATTAGACGAAAACCTTCGTTTTTTGTATTCCATGAAACAAAAGGTCTTTGTGATTGCATAACAAAAAAAGGTAATCCACTTCAGCGTCACTTTGTGCAATAACTTTCGATGTTAGCCAGGTTTTTCCACCATTCCGATTATACTCGGACCTCTTGGCATGTGATCTTAAATGATACCTTTCGCATGCTATTTAGTCTTTTTCATTACGCGAATATGAAATGAGATTGCGCTATAAAAAACTTGTTTTTAGCGAGTTACACTATAATTTTTACAAAATCGTTATTTTGAAATCAATGGCATTCTTAACTCACTGAGTAAAATAATATCAAGCCTGTTCTATTTCGTTCAATACTTTATCACTATTAACTTCAGCGGACCTTGATAATATATGGTACAACATAACTTAATTACCTAAGACTACACTGAACAGAAAGACGCATATCGACTTTTAAGCTGAAAGACCATTTAGTAATTAAAACAACCGGTAAAATTATGGCGATAAATACAAATAGACCTACCTCCCCGCATTTACAAATCTACAAACTTCCTTTAACAGGCATTATTTCTATTACTCACAGAATGACCGGAGTCATGCTTTCTGCCGGTTTGATTTTATTTGTTTACATCGTATCAGCGTTGGCCAACGGCCCGGAATCATACACGGCAATGCAGTCGGTGATGAGTTTCTGGCTGTTTAAACTGGTGTGTTGGGGGTTTATTTATGCGCTGTTTTTTCATCTCTGTCATGGTGTTCGCCATTTGATTTGGGATGTTGGCAATAGTTTTGAAACTGAGACACTAAATCGCTATGCCCTGATGGAGCTTGCCGCTTCCTTGGTGTTAACTTTGATGACTTTTGCGTGGGGATATTATGGATTTTAGAACACCATTATCCAGAGTTAAGGGCTTGGGCTCTGCCAAAAGCGGAACGGCTCATTGGTGGATGCAGCGCGTTACCGCTGTTGCACTGATTCCACTGTCCTTTTGGCTGATTAATTTTCTTGGCTTGTCGTTGACTGCGCCCTATGAACAAACACAAGCCTGGCTGGCCTCGCCTTTAAATAGTGTTTGTATTGTGGCTTGGATTATTGCCGTTTTTTATCACGCCGCCTTGGGCTTGCAGATAGTCATTGAAGATTATGTGGCCGCCGAAGGCCCCAAGATTATTTCAATCTGGGCTGTTAATCTGACTTTTTTGTTTTTGGCGATTGCGGCGTTGTTAGCTGTATTTCGCATTGTATCAATAGGCTAACTCATGTCAGCAGATTATAAAATTATTGAACATGCTTATGATGTGGTGGTAGTCGGTGCCGGTGGGGCAGGCCTGCGAGCGACCTTGGGCATGGCAGAAAAAGGTCTTAAAACAGCGTGCATCAGCAAAGTGTTTCCGACTCGAAGTCACACGGTCGCTGCGCAAGGCGGCATCAGTGCTGCCTTGGGTAATATGGGCGAGGACGACTGGCGTTTTCATATGTATGACACAGTTAAAGGCTCCGATTGGTTGGGCGATCAGGATGCAATCGAATATATGTGTCGGGAAGCCATTCCGGCAGTGATTGAACTGGAACATTACGGTGTGCCATTTTCCCGTACTACCGAGGGCAAAATCTATCAGCGCGCATTCGGCGGCATGACTACGCATTATGGCAAAGGTCTTGCCCAGCGAACTTGTGCGGCAGCGGATAAAACCGGCCATGCTATTTTGCATACCTTATATCAGCAAGCTTTAAAGCATAAAGCCGAGTTTTTTGTTGAATATATCGCGCTGGATTTGATCATGGAAGACGGCGTATGTCGTGGCGTTTTAGCCTGGCGTCTGGATGACGGTACTTTACATTTGTTTAAATCGCATATGACGGTGCTGGCAACGGGCGGTTATGGGCGTACCTTCTTTTCTTGTACTTCCGCGCATACCGTGACCGGTGATGGTAACGCCATGGCTTTACGTGCCGGTTTGCCGTTACAGGATATGGAGTTTATCCAGTTTCACCCGACCGGAATTTATGGTGCCGGCTGTTTGATTACCGAAGGCGTAAGAGGCGAGGGCGGTTATCTGACCAATTCAGAAGGCGAACGTTTTATGGAACGCTATGCGCCATCGGCCAAAGATTTGGCTTCGCGGGATGTGGTCAGTCGCGCAATGACCATTGAAATCAACGAAGGTCGTGGCGTCGGGCCGTTAAAAGATCATATCTATTTGCATATCGAGCATCTTGATCCGGCTATTATCCATGAACGTTTACCGGGTATTTCTGAAACCTCGCGGATTTTTGCCGGGGTTGATGTTACCAAACAACCTATTCCTGTATTACCGACCGTGCATTACAACATGGGCGGTATTCCGACCAATTATAAAGCTGAAGTGGTTACCTTGGCTGGTGATAATCCCGATGCGGTAGTGCCGGGTTTAATGGCGATTGGCGAAGCGGCCTGTGTTTCCGTGCATGGTGCAAACCGTTTGGGCTCGAACTCTTTGTTGGATCTGGTTGTGTTTGGTCGCTCCGCCGCGATACGTTGCGCCGAATTGATTAAACCCGGTACAGCACTAAAACCGTTGGCCAGTAATGCTTGCGATAAAGCGCTGGCTCGCTTTGACAAAATTCGCAAGGCTAACGGGACGCGCAGTACTGCCGAGATTCGACTCAACATGCAAAAAGTCATGCAAACCAAAGCCGCTGTGTTTAGAACCGGAGCAACGTTAACTGAAGGCATTGAGCTAATGGCAGAAGTCAAAAAAACCTTTGCCGACGTCAAAGTAGCCGACAAATCGCTGATCTGGAATACCGATCTGGTTGAAACCCTGGAACTGGATAACTTATTGTGTCAGGCCACGGTCGCAATCAACGCGGCCGGTAACCGAACCGAAAGCCGGGGCGGCCATGCCCGTGAAGATTATCCAAAGCGCGACGACGAAAACTGGATGAAACATACGCTGACCTGGTTAAATGACGATCAGGTAAAAATTGCTTACAGGCCGGTCCATATGTTTACTTTAACCGGCGATGTTAACGTAATTCCACCAAAAGAGAGGGTGTACTAATGGCTGAATTTACCCTGCCTAAAAACTCGATTTTAATCAAAGGGAAAACCTTTAAAGCGCCGGTCGGAGTTACCAATATCCGTCGGTTTGAAGTGTATCGCTGGGATCCCGATTCCGGCGAAAATCCGCGCACTGATGTTTTTGAACTGGACATGGACAATTGTGGTCCGATGGTATTGGACGCCATTTTAAAAATCAAAAACGAAATTGATAGCAGCTTAACCTTTCGGCGCTCCTGTCGCGAAGGCGTCTGCGGTTCCTGCGCAATGACCGTCAACGGCAAAAATACTCTGGCTTGTACCAAAGCTATCGATTCCTATACCGGCACCATCAAAATTTATCCCTTGCCGCATATGGAAGTGATTAAAGATTTAGTGCCAGATATGACCCATTTTTATGCGCAATACTCATCGATTAAACCGTGGATAGAAACCCAAACGCCAGCACCTGCCGATTCTGAACGCTTACAAAGCAAAGAAGACCGGGAGAAACTGGATGGTTTATATGACTGCGTTTTATGTGCCTGTTGTTCGACCAGTTGCCCCAGTTACTGGTGGAACAGCGAACGTTATTTGGGGCCTGCCGTTTTGTTGCAGGCTTACCGCTGGTTGGTCGACAGTCGTGATGAAAGCACCGGTGAACGACTTGATGAATTGGAAGATCCGTTTAAACTGTACCGATGCCATACCATTATGAATTGTACCGATACCTGTCCCAAAGGTTTAAATCCTGCTAAAGCGATTGCAGAAACCAAGAAACTGCTAGTACAAAGAAAATTGGGTTAATGGATCAATTAGCCAGATTAAGGTGGCAATGCAGAAGAGGCACTAAAGAGCTGGATTTTCTTTTAACTTGCTATCTGGAAACGGGATATTTGCTTGCAGATAAAGAGGAGAAGGCTTTTTTTACTGAGCTTTTAATGCTTGAGGATGATAAGTTGATCGAGGTTTTGTTAGGCGATGAGCCGTTAGTCGCCAACAAAACATCAACGGGTTGCCAAAGTGACGCGGTTACCCAATGTAGTATAAAGCGTTTGTTTGAGTCTTTTCAAAAGGGCTATTCCTTGTAAGGTGTTTAGATGCTTCATGAAATAAGATCATGAAGAGATTCTTATACCCTTGCCAATAACTGAGTGTAACCTCGGAACGTTAAGTCAGTCCCAGCACCAAAAAATTATGATCTCAAAACCGGGTTTGAAAAGAAGCGCTAACTGTAAAATCATGTGGACAGCCATTTCATTACTAATCGGCGCCATGATCATCATCGAACCGACATTCGCCGAAGATATAACCCAACAATATAAGCTTCCAGCGCAACCACTTAACAAAGCACTGTCGACTGTTGCAAGCCAGGCAAAACTAAAGATACTTTTTGACGCTGAGCAAATCCACACCTTAAATACCCAAAGCCTGACGGGCACAATGACCACTGCACAAGCACTTGAAAAGTTATTGCAAGGCAGCGGTTATAACTATCGGTTTCTTGATACGCATACCGTTAAACTGGAAAAAATCCCTGTCTCAAAATCAGAGCAAGTCACCTTAACAACGCTGACGGTCGTTGCAGAACCCACTGCATCTACCACTGACCATTACATGGCTCATAACGCCAGCACCGCTACCAAAACCAACACGCCACTAATGGAAACGCCGTTATCCATAACCGTGCTGCCCAAGGCGGTTATCCAGGATCAACAAGCCGTTCAATTGAGCGATGTCACTAAAAATGTCAGCGGTGTTTTTCAAGGTTCAAACCTGGGCGGTTTTGTTGAACAGTTCATGATGCGCGGTTTCAATACCAGTTACGTGAATTACTATGATGGCTATAGATTTCCAAATGCCAGTGGGATGTCTCTGGCCAATGCAGAGCGCGTTGAAGTGATCAAAGGCACAGCAGCCAATCTCTATGGACGTGTCGAACCTGGTGGTATGATCAATGTGGTTACCAAGCGCCCTCAGCTAATGCCTTATTACGCTCTGCAACAGCAATTCGGTTCTTATGATCTTTATCGTACCACCGCTGATGCGACCGGTGCGGTGACGGAAAACGGTTCCTTGCTGTACCGCTTGAATCTGGAATATCTCACAAAAAATTCCTTCCGTGACTATGGCTATAATGAACGTACCTTTTTAGCACCATCGATTACCTGGCAAATCAGTGACCGTGACCAAGTCGATGTAGACTTGATGTATTCTGACCAAAGCAGCCGTGTTGACTTTGGCATACCGTTAAACAGACTGACGAATCGCCCTGCCAACGTCCCAATCACGCGCTATTTGGGCGAACCTGCAACCGACAACAGTCATTCAAAGCTGTACAATACCAGTGCGACCTATACTCACGCGTTTAGCGATGATTGGAAACTATCAGCCAAGTTTAATTATCTGAACAGGAATGTGGATTTTTCTCAAACATCTCCTATCCCATTAAATACGCAAGGTGACATGCCAAGAGCTTATACCCGAGGAATTAATACCATAGATTCCTATTCTGGCACGGTAGATATGACCGGACGCTTTACAACAGGAGTTGCCAAGCATACGCTTTTAGCAGGCTGGGATAATTATCAGCTGACCTTAACCCAACAAAATTATTTATACCCTGCAAACTCGATAAATATTTACAATCCAATTTATCGCCAAAAAAATATTGCTAAATTACAACCCAACGATTTTCATGATGGTAATCTGCAATGGAATGGCGCTTATATTCAGGATCAAATCACACTCTTCACTAAGCTGCATCTTCTCGGTGGTGGCCGTTATGACTGGATTTCTGAAACAGCGGGCATTTCTAACAAGTCACTGGCTCTGGCTAGCGCTCGAAGCACGAGTGTTCAAAACGGACGTTTTAATCCCCGAGTCGGTTTGTTATATCAGCCTTGGCAATGGTTATCGCTGTATGGCAATTACGTTGAATCATTAGGCGCGGCCAATATCAATACGACGCCTAATGGCACGATTCTTCAACCGGAAACAGCGGAGCAGCTTGAAGCAGGCTTTAAAACAGTCTTTTTCGAAGAACGCCTAAGTTCTACGGTCGCCTTTTATAGCCTGACTAAACAAAATATGCCTATCTTGATTCCCGGCACCTTCTTTTTTGAGAGTATCAGCAAAGCCCGTAGCCAAGGCATAGAAGTCGATGTTGCAGGAAAAATCACCGAGGGTTTAAGTCTTATCGCCAATTACACAGCCACCGATGCTTTGATTTTACAGGGCAAATATGCCGGCAATGCGTTATGGAATGTACCCAAAAATGCCGGTAGCGTATGGGCAAAATATGACTTACAACAAGAAGCGTTAATTGGTTTAAGTCTAGGTGCGGGTGTTTACTTGCAGGGACAAAAACCAGGCGATATGGCAAACCGCTATCAACTCCCCGGTTACGGTCGTGTTGATGCCCTGGTGAAATACAAAATAGCTGCCGCAAAAACCACCTTGCAATTCAATGTCGAAAACCTGCTCAGTAAGCAATACTATACTTCCAGTTTACCCAACAACATTTATTCGATAAATCCTGGTACGCCAATTACATTCACGGGGTCAATTAAAGTGGAGTTTTGAAGCCTGTCGGCTAAAAATTGATTTTTTAAAAAGCTCGTAGGATAGAGTGATAGCGAAACCCATTAAAATTATGCTGTGAACGATGGGTTTCACGTTGTTCTATCCATCCTACAAAACCATCGAGCTCTTTGCAATTAACAGCAAAATGTCGGTTTGCTGTCGCATCAGTCTACCCACTTAAATCAAGGCGCCGCAAAACTAATAACAACTTCACGGCCACCTGTACAAGGCATATCAATTGTCTTTACCGTTGCCCCGTGCATGTCGGCAATTCGCTGAACAATTAATAACCCCATTCCGTTGCTATTACTCAATACCTTTGCATCCAACGCTTCTGATGAACAAGAATCAGCCTTGTCGCAGCTATCACCGGCGGTATTTATAACAACAATAGCCGGAATTTCACCATCCATGCGCGAACCCAGCGTTACCAAGGCTTCGCCAGCATGCTGCAGGCCATTGTCGATTAAATTATAAAG
>CANNLO010000058.1 GCA_947505055.1 Methylococcaceae bacterium
CCCAGCGAAGTACTGGCCCGTCTGTCACCCGCCATAAAAAAGAACAGACCATAATCAACGCCTATACCCAACACCAGCAACAATGCAAACAGATTAAACAAACTAAACAACTGGTTAAACCAGCCCAACATGGCCAAGGTTACCGCCAACGCACCAACTGGAACCGACATGATAGTGACGCTGTTGCGCCAACCAAATCTGTAACCCAAGCCAACTGTTGCCAAACAAAATGCGCTTAGCAATAAAACACTCGCCCTGACTCTATAGCGTTCAAACAATGATGATAACTGCTCAACCTGATCCACCCAAATAACATTTGGCAAACCTTGCAGGGCCTTTAATACCTTAACATCAGCAATCCCGGTTAAAGTAACCGTGCTCTGGCAACTGTCTGCCTCACAACCCAGCCACAAATTCCGCCTGTTTTCAACGGCAATCGCCAGCCATTCTGGCAAGTTTAGCGATTTATTCTCTGCCTTTACAAACGCGTCAAGCTCATGACTGACAGCCTTTTGTTCAAAACCCAGTTCAGTCATATAGCGTTCAAGCAAGTCCGAGTCAACCAGTTCATGCTTTACCAAGGTATAGTTTTGTTGCTGTTGCTTGAGATCAGGCCAATAGTGACTTAAGCCTTCAAACTGAGCTAGTGCTTTTTGCTGCTTTAAGGTTTCCAGACGCTTAAGCAAACGTTGTTCATTCTGATACCAGTCAGCTTGATCTTTACCCGATACCATAAAAAACTGACTATCCGGGCTTACCGGAAATAGCGACCGGATTTTATCGGCTGCACTTAACAATTCAATCGGTGCCGACTGCAACAAGCGAACGTCATCGTGCGGCGTCAGTTTCCAAAGCCCAGCTACTATAAACACAAGCAGCAATAGACTTAAGCTTCGCCGATTTTTTAATAAGTAACGCGGCCAGTGCAGTTCCCAATAGCGGGTTAATTTAAGTATTCCGGGCTTATGTTCAAAAGTAAACCCTGTTAAAAGTAACGGAAACAACAATACCACCGTCAACCAGGCGACTAACAAACCCATCGCAGAAAATAACGCAACTTCCTGCAAGCCGGGAAACGGTGAAAAACCAAGTCCTGCATAACTTAACAGATTACTTAACAGACCAAACGTCAGTCCGGGCAGAATTAAAGCCAGACCTTTCTGGGGATTCCAGTCCTTTTCCCCCAAACTGTCGCAAAGAAAATGTTGGGCATAGTCATCTGCGACACCGATTAAACTGGCACCAAACACTAAAGTCAGAATATGTATTTTGCCAAAAAAAAGCACGCAGATAACCAACGCAGCAAATAAACCGGCTCCAATTGCCATAGCCGACAACAGCAAAGGTCTGATACTACGAAAGGTTATCCAAAGCAAAAACACAATCCCAAGACTTGAACCTATCCCTACCGTAGAGATTTCCTGCTTTGCAGACTGCGCACCTTGTGCTGTAAATAAGGGCATACCCGAAACAAGCAACTCGCCGCCTGCCATTTTGACTTGTTCAGATACGGTTTGAACCAGGCTTGCCAAGGTTTCCAGCTTATCCAGCTGCAATTTTTCATCGTGCAAATCTGTCAATAACAATGCCCAAAAGTGCTCTTGGTCGGACACAACGACAATGCCCTGCTCTAGATTTAACTTGATGGGGTTTTGCGTATTGAAATAGCGGCTAAATATTAAGACCGGGTCATGCTCAAGATCCGCCGCTTGTAATTGTCCCAGCGGACTATGCAGCATCTCTAGATTTTGCCTGAGTAACGCCTCGGGATTTTCAGCCAAAATAGCTTGGGTTTGGGCATCCAGCAACTGATACCGATAAGGAAATAGCTGCTGATATTGTTGAATATATTGTTGCTGGGGGAGTTCCAATACTACTTTGTTAAACAGCTGGCTTTGTTCCAGTTGCAGTTTAAGCTTTTGCGCATGAGAAATCGCCAGTTCAGAGTTGTTCGCACCGGCCAGCCAGATCACTTTACGATTGATTAGTTCATTATGTTGCCGGATAGCTTTGGCGACTTGCGGCTGTTGTTCGTTGGTCGGCAATAACGCCAAAAAACTGGTTTCCAACCAGTCTTTAGTCAAGGCCTGACTACCGAGAATGCAGATAACCACCATCCCCACCAGCCACAACCCTGCCGTCAACTTAGGGTGATAACCGTTCAAAATCAATGTCCTGTTCTGCTGTTAAGTGTTGCGGGTGAGTGATGCTTTTAAAGCTAATGTGGGTGCTATTACCGCCTGTTTCAAGTATTTCCAGGTCGCGCAACTCTGTGTCGCCCGACAACACCATCTTGCCTATCACTTTTCTTAACAACTCATCCCGTGGTGTTAGCTCTAGTTGCCAGGTTTGTTTTTGAGCGGTGCCAATTAATTCAAATCCCTCGGCTAAAACCATTAAATCACCGCCCAACATCGCCTTGAACACCTTACCAAAAGCCCCCGGCACCGCTTGCTCACCCTGCCCTGTCAAAAGTCTGGTCTCATTAACAAGTAATATTGAAGCAACCGGCATCTGTGTTTTCCAGATAACGCCCTTGCTTTGATCATAAGTAAACGATCCTGTCGAAATTAAAGGTTTATGTAAAACCTTAAGGTGTTTTTGTTGTTCAAAATCGCCCTGGGTGATGGGTGTTTTAACCAAGCGTGCTGTGATTTGAGTCAACACATCGTCAGCATGACTTTGATTGATTAACAGCATCAGAAGTAACAAAGATTTTAAAAAAACGATTGTATGCATCATTTAAATTGGTTTTTCATCTGCATGTTTCGGACTTGACCATTTAACTTGGAATGAGATAACTTCTGGCGTTGCTTATTGTTTAAGGGCAAGTTCAACAATATGTTTAGCCGCTTCTTTAATTAAAATTGTCGTAGCTGTTTCTTCGCCACCCATCGTTGCGAAGCCGCCATAATTTTGATTAAAACTGACTTCAGCACCCGTAAAGCGTTCTTGCCCCTCCATTTTTGCCAACTCCTGGCCAGCTTCATTGCTGTAGACCGCGTCATAAAGTAATGATCCTCTGCCCGCTCCAAAGCCAACAGTCAGTCTCAATGCGGCATTACCTGGAGTAAAGTCCATAACCTGAACTTTAAGGTTGATTTTTTTATCGGATTTATTGTCAATATCAAAACCGGCAATAAGTAACTGTGCTTTTATTTCGCGGTTTAATTTATCTAAAATGACGGCATTGATATTTTCTCCTGCAACATTAACAATCACCGTATCGCCCACAAGTTTTAAACTTGTAGGTGGAACTGTAGAAATGTTTTTTGTAGAACAGGAAGCTAACAACAGACTTAGCAATATCAAAAATTTTAATTTATTCATATTTAATACTCCTCTAAAGTGACTTAATTTAAACCCAGTTTCTCAAACAAAATCCTCGGCGATTCAAAACACATCGACTTATCCAGCATATCGATCGCTACTTGAATACTATAGCCTTTGGTTAACCTTAAACCGGATTGTTTATCGGTGATCAGGTAATTAATTTTCAAACGATTTTCCCATTCGACAATTTCTGCACTCACCGTAATAATTTGTCCGAAAATTGCCGGTTTCACATAACGAATTCGTAGATCTATAACCGGCCATGCGTACTCGGATTCACGCATTTGCGGATAGTTGTAATCAATTTTTTCGAGCAGGGCACACCGCGCGATTTCAAAATACTTTACGTAATGCCCATGCCAAACCACTTCCATCATGTCGACATCATGGAATGGGATTTGAAGATCAATTGATGTTTGGTGGGGTGTGGTCATTGTTTGTATTTTGGCGCATCGCATGGGTACGAGGTGTTATACAAATCCCAGTGCTGTTTACTGGTTAACTCCAGGCACTGCCTGAGTTCTGCCTCCAAAGCCCGATCAGCCTTCAAAAACGGACTGTATTCGCGCAATTGTTTAACGGTGTTTTGCAAAGCCGGGCTTAAAGTTTCGAGGTTACCCCGCAGTTCGACGCCCTGAACCACTGCAAGCAAGACAGCTACGGCAACCTGCTCGGTTAACTCCAAAATACGAATGCAATCGCGGGCGGCGATGGTGCCCATGCTGACTTTGTCCTGATTATGGCATTCGGTAGAACGAGAAAACACGCTGGCCGGCATGGTCAATTTAAGCGCTTCTCCGGTCCAGGCCGATACGGCTATTTGTAAAGCCTTAAAACCATGACTCAACAAAACCTGTTCGCCGGTCGCACCGGAAAGATTGGCCGGTAAGCCTTGATTGAAATGGGTATCCATCAACTGCGCCATTTGTCGATCCATTAAATCAGCGAGATTGGCCACCGCAGTTTTAAGCGCATCCATCGCAAAAGCAATATGTCCGCCGTAAAAATGACCACCATGTAAAACATGCTCGTTTTCGGCATCAATGATGGGATTATCATTAGCACTGTTTAATTCAGTTTCGATAAACTGCCGCAACCAGGGTAGAGAATCTTCCAACACGCCAATAATATGCGGCGCACAACGCAAGGAATAGCGATCCTGCAATCGGGTATCATTGCGCGGCGCACTTTGCTGTAACTGCAAGTCCGAGCGTAACCGCTCCGCAACACGACTTTGGCCGGGATGCGGTTTAACAGAAAACAGTTTCTCGTCAAAGTGATAGGCATTACCGTTTAAGGCTACCGAGGCCAAACTGGTGATGCGCGTGGCCAATTGTGATAAATACTCGGCGCGTTGATAGGCCAAACAGGCGATGCCAGTCATGACGGCTGTACCGTTCATAATCGCTAAACCTTCTTTGGGTTTCAAGATTAAAGCTTCGATAGCAAGTCGGGCAAAAACCTCCTGCGTCGCGACTCGCTGCCCTTCAAAAAACACTTCACGCTCACCGGCTAAAACCGCAGCGACATAAGATAAAGGGGTTAAATCGCCACTGGCACCGACCGAACCTTCTTGTGGAATCATCGGCAGAATATCCTGTTCCAACAACTTCGCCACTTGCTGTAACAAGCGGTAGCGAACGCCAGAATAGCCGCGCGCCAGACTGGTTAACCGCACCGCCAGAATGGCGCGGGTTTGTTCGGCATCAAAATGCTTGCCCAGGCCGCAACCATGAAAAGTAAAAAGCTGCCTGGGCAATTGCTCGACCAGATTAAGTGGAATCGAAACCGTACAGGACTCGCCATAACCGGTGGTTACTCCGTAAACAAAACCCTCCTCTTTGAGCAAGGTATCGATAAAGCGAGCACCTTTATCGATGCGCTCAACAAATTCCGGCTCACAACTTAACTCCGGTGAAGCTTGTTGCCTGGCTATTTGGCAGATAGCTTCGATAGTCAAGGGTTGACCATCGAAAAGCACGGGATTTTTATTACTCATACGCGCCAAAAATCAAAAAAATTAAACCATTGCAAGGGTTCCAGTTGGCAATACTGTTCAAGTCGCTGGGCATAAGTTTGTATCGTGCTTTGCATGGCTTGCTCACGCGTCTTTCTTGGAAAAGTCAGACCATCGCTGAAATGATCAAAATAAATTACTTGCCTGCCCTGTTGTTTTAAACAAAACAGCGTGTAAACCGGACATTTAAGGAGCGAGGCCAGAATAAACGGACCTTGCGGAAACATTGCCTCATCGCCCAAAAAGTTGACCCGACTCACGCGAGGATGCAGGCTGACTGGCGTTCTATCGGTAGCAATAATAACCAATTCACCGTTATCAACTTTATCGCTAAGCAATATTGAAGTGGCCGAGTTTATTTCTGTTACCTGAATCAGATTTAACCCACTGTTCTGATTGGTTTGCCGTAGCAATCCATTAAATTTTTCCGCATGTTTAGTGTGCACCAGTACATTAATCCGAAAACTGTCATCCAGATCAGCTATTACACGACAAACTTCCAGATTACCCAAATGCGAACCCAACAATACAGCACCCCGGCCTTGCTGAAGCACCTCTATCAAGCTTTCTCGACCCTGATAATCGACATCCTCCAGCGATAAAGCACCCGACCACGCCGCCAATTTATCGATAATGGCATTGGCAAAACTGATGAAATGTCGGTAGCTGTCCCACAGAGTTCCGTTCAGATTCAAGGCAGGCTGAAATTTTGCAATCCTTTTCAGGTAGTCAAGACTGGCGGCTCTGCCCGACGTGTTGACCAACCAATAATAACTAACCACAGGATATAAAAAAAACTGTAACACTCCACGACCGAAGACTAAATAAACACGTAGCAAAAAACGCATGCCCCAAATCACACTCCATTCCCCCATCTCTGACCAATGTGGCGTTTTTTTCATGAACGGTGTCTGTTAAGCAGTTTCGGGATACGCGATAACATGCCAAAAAAAAGTTGGGCATGCGTTTTTGAGATTCTCAGGTTATCTTGCCATAACTTAAAATGCGACACGCCATCCGAGGGATAATGGACCGCTGTCGGTATATTTATCATTTTTAGCCCCTGCCAATACAACCGCACCAAAATATCAATATCAAAATCCATGCGCCTGGCGATTTGTGTAGTTGTAATTAATTGTTCAACCGCCACCAACGGATATACACGAAAGCCGCACATGCCGTCGGCCATCGAAAAGGACAAGCTATTTATCGCAATCCAAAGATTGGTAAAACGTCGTCCATACAAACGACCTTTAGGCACGGATGCGTCAAAGACAGGTTGACCAAGAATCAGTGCTTCCGGTTGTTGTCTGGCAGTTTCAAGGAAAACGGGAATATCGTTAACATCATGCTGACCATCAGCATCAATTTGTAGCGCATGGCTATAACCCAGGGCATAGGCTGCATTAAAACCATCAAGCATGGCAGCGCCTTTGCCTCCATTTTCTGATCGTGTTATTAAAGTCAGCCAAGACGATTCAGGCTCAACGCAGCCTGCCAGGATTTGAGAACAAACATCCGAACTGCCATCATTGACCAATATTGTGGGAATGCAGAAATGTTTTAATCGGGCCAACACCACAGGAATGGCCTGCTCATGGTTGTAAACCGGGATTATGATACAAACTTTCATGCATTTCCCTCATAAACCATGCGTCCCGAGCTGTGTACACCTTGTTCGGAACTGAAATTAAAATACAATTTAGCCATCTCGGCTTTCCAACTTAGTGTTAAAGTTAATTCGTTCCCTGGCTGGATAGTTTTCATAAATTTAACCGTCTCCATACACGAAAACGGTTTGGCTACAGAAAAAAACAGTTTGCCAAAATACTCAGCCCAGGCCAGTTGTACCACTCCCGGCAAAATTGGATACGCTGCAAAATGATCGGCAAAATAAAGTAAATCTTCGGAAACCTTGAGGCCAAGCACAATAGTCTCTTGATTAATTTCAAGATTAAGCACCTGAGGGAATTTTTTCCTCATTCCCTGGACACATACCGGAACGAGTAACAGGCTTTTCAAAAGTTCCTGATCAACTTTGCCTTGAATCGTTAAAGGCATTGTATTAACCAGCAACCATTTTTTGGGCAACAAGACTACTTCAAACCATGTAGTCAAGCCGCTACGCATTTCTTTAAGTAATCCGCTTCTGCCGTGGATTGTCTTATAGTCCAAGCCTTGATCGCTTAATACCAGCACTACCGCGATCAAATCCCGGCTTTTGCTTATAACCAGCGCATGAGCCTCCGCTATCCAGGGCAATGCTTGCAAACGTTGCTCCATCTCAGCCAGAGACAAACGTTTTTCTTCTATTTTTACGATGCGATCGGTTCGACCATGCAGCAGAAACCGGCCATCGATGAGTTGGGTGATTTGATCCTCTAATTGAAAGTCCCCCACTAGCCCCGCATTTTCAAGTGGGGATATTTCCAAATAAGGTGATTGCAACATCAAGTTTCCCTTATTGTTGGTTAAGCTCATACCTAAAAATAAGGTCCATTCTTTAGTCTGCCGTCTCCAGCCGATACCGCCGGTCTCGGAACTGCCGTAAACCTCGCTCACCGCCTGCCCACAACAAACCATTATCTGTTGTGCATCATGCTCCGGTAATGCGCCACCGGAACTGAAAATTGCCTTTAAGTCTGCAATGCCTTCCCAGGGCGACTGATTATCCAGTCGTTTTAAATGCGCAGGACTGGCAATCCAATAGCTGGACTGCTGTTGAGCGGCATGAATCAAGGTTTCGGGATTGATAAAAGCCTGACTGTGAAAACAGCGCCCTGCCGACAACGGCCATAACACACGAAATAACAAACCATAAATATGTTGATGACTGACAGTTGCCAGAGCAGTCGCATTTCCCAGTTGTGCGCCCCACAGTTTTTCAAGGGTTTCGATTTCAAGTTGAAACTGGTTTAAACATTTGCTTATCGGTTTGGCTTGCCCTGTAGAGCCGGAGGTAAAAATAACCAGTTGCCTGGCCTGAATATTTAAGGGCGCTAAAAAATGAACTGAAGTAGCGGACGCTTGCAAACAGTAATCGAAACGTTCGCCCGTTTGCCAGTCGCCCAGCAACTGACAATCTTGTGATAATTGTTCCAGGGTACCGGGGCGATTATTTCCGGGCAGCCAGATTTGTTTGCCGGCCTGCAATAACGCAAACAACAAAACGGCAAACGGATAAGCGTCTTCAGTAAACAAGGCATAACGCTGAAAAGGTTGTGCTATAAATTGTTCAGTCCAGTGCTTAACCGTAGTTAAAAATTGTGCGGCTGAATAAACCTGTCCTGCATGACAGGCAACAGGAACATCTTTTCGTCTTGGTGTTATTAAACAGTGAGACAGCGGTATCAGCTTATCTAACATGCTGTAGGGTTCTCAATCTAACCAGATACTCAACAGCAAATAAAAGTCCCATTAACACATAGGCTATCAGACCATTATATAAACTCCAGACTTCAAGACTTGCCCAGACGGCGGTCACCAAGGCCGTAACGCCATTAAATATAAAAAAACAACACCACACTTGCGTAACGCGGCGAGTATAAACAACACCTTCCGGGGGTAAATCCGGGTGCTGCAACCTTGCCAAACGCTCAATTAAACTGGGTGGAAAAAACAAACTCCAGGCAAAAATAAACAGCATCAGACCATTAACCAATACGGGATAAAGACGCAACGTTCCCAGTTCGTTACTCCACATCGAAAACACACAATAACCAATACCTGCTAGCAATAGCGGTGAACTCCAGTGCTTTTTTGAATAAGTAACAGCAAATCTCACCAGCAATAATACAATCAACAGTGCGGCAAATTGCCAGGGCTCTATATATTGACTGCCGAAATAAACGGCTAAGGGATATAAAAATGTTGATAGTCCCAACACGGCATTAACCAGCAGATGCATATCAGGTGTTCAGCATTTTATAAACCGCCTCAACAACATCGCCTATAGTGCGTGTAGCTTTAAAATCTTCAGCGTTAATTGCTTTGCCCGTCATCTCTTTAAGTCTAACGATCATGTCTACTGCATCAATACTATCGAAATCCAGATCTTCATAGAGTCGAGCTTCCAGGTTAATAGCCTGCTCATCGATTTCAAAAAGTTCGACCATGATTTCCTTGATGGCTGACAAAATTTGTTCGCGCTCTTGTATCATCATTACCTCAACTTTGCGTAGCTTTAATGAATTGAGCCAAGTTTGAAACCGAGGCAAAAATCTTCACCACGTCCTCCTTTTCAGCTTCGATTTTTACATTATATTTTTTACGAATTGCCAAACCCAATTCGAGCGCATCAATGGAATCCAGTCCCAAGCCATCGTTAAACAAAGCAGCATGACTGTCTATATCATCAATACTCAGGTCTTCCAGGTCCAGCGTATCAATAATTAATTGTTTTAATTCATTTTCCATCGTGCTGAATAAGCTCTCTTTGTTGGGTAAAGTAATCTTGCAAATGTTGTGTAAAGCGGCGCACGCCTATCGATTTTGGTAAAGCCGCATAGGCCTCCAGCCCAATATCATCACCAACTTGCATGACCAAATGAAAACGACACGCCGGTATTTCGTACCACCGTTCGGCTTTTGTTAAAGTGCTGGGCGAACAAGACATTGTAACCGGGGTGACCACGGCATTTGCCTGCAAGGCAATGGCAGCGGCACCACGTTGAAAAATATACGGTTTTTCCGGTAGTGAGCGTGTTCCTTCCGGAAATATAATCATCGATCCGCCTGAGCGTAACCAAGCCACACAATCGGCTATCATCTGTTCAGGTTCTCCATTGCTTATGTATCCGGCATTAACTATCGGTCCACGCATAAACGGATTATGCCACAGCTTGGCCTTGACGATACAACTGGCCTGTTTAATACGACTAATCAAAAAGACAATATCAACCAGCGTTGGATGATTGGCGATGATTAACTGCCCAGGCCGATTCAGCTTTTCCAGTCCTGTGATTTCGTAGGTCATCACCCCCAATCTGTGCATTAAACCAATGAAAACATAAAAACTGTAGCTAACTATTTTTTGCCCCCAGCTAACCCGGTACAGACCAGTACCGGGTAAAAGTGATATCACCGGAAAGACAGTTATCCACAGTAAAAAACCACCGACACCGAAACTGAAAAAACTTAATCCAGTCGCAAACAGTCGCCAGCAGAAATCTAATTTTATTGTTATATTTTTCGCCATTCGCAGCTATGTCTATGATTGCCCAGCTCCAACACTTTATCGCCGGAAACAAGAAACTTCAACAAAGCGAAAATTTGCAAAGCATGCTCACCATCTTCTCGCGTCGCTACTGATCTGCAAAAGCTTAAAGGTAAACCGTTTCCCGTTAAAGAAATCTTTAAAACTAACGCACAAATAGCTGGTGCATTCAAAGCAAAGGGCAGTGAAGGATAAAAATCAGATAAGGGCTCATCATATAAAATCATCAATACTTCCTTATGATGTTCCTGCAAAAGACCCAAAGCCTCAAGAAAGGCAGGAGCAATACCATCCTGGCCTGGGGCCAGCACGGTAATTTCCTGATGATTGATATTGGCAATAGAAAATAACCCGGCTATGGCATTATGTACTGACAAGCTAAAAGCAGTGGGCGAAACTTCATCAGCTTTCTGCATGTTTTTTAACATCTCCAGAGATTTATTAACTTCTCCGTGTGCAGAACTGAAAACAATAGGTAGTGCTTTGCCCCTTTCGGAAAAGGTTTCTGCTGCTTTAAATACCGCACGACCCAAGGGGCTCAATCTACGCATAAGTTGCTTGGAAACCAACGTTGGCGAAACACTTTTGACTGAATTATCAAAAGTCTGATGGCCCAGCCAATTCTGCCAAGCTTTGTGGCTATCAATTCCAGGAGCCCAGGCATTCCATTCTTGCACTACAAATTCAACTGCTCTCATAATTGCATTATAACAATCCAATTGTTTATTGACACATGTCAAAGCTAAAAGATAAAAACTGTAAGACTGAAACTTTAGTGTTGAGTTTTAAACTGCAAAATAAATAAAGCCCAACAACTAATTAAAAAAATACCTGATCATTTTAGTAATAACCGATTATTATGCATACTTTCTATTATCATACTCTAAATCAAAAGTTAGTTTTGGCTCCCGAGAAACGAGTCCCTAACTCATAAACCATACTCCATAAAATTACAAAAACAGCTAAAATTCAACTTTTGCCGTTAAATTATAAAGATATAAAATCAATGCCTTACAAAATAACCACCATTTTAATTGTTTTCTGTAGCCCGCCCCGCCCCATTTCTGAAGCATCCAGCCTTATTTCATGTCAAAATATACGTTTACTTTAAATGTATTAAATCGAGAACTGAAGTCTTTATGAAAATTGCCATTTTATCCCGCAACTCCAAACTTTACTCAACCACTCGATTGGTTAAAGCCGCTGAAGCGAGAGGTCATGAGGTACGGGTTCTGGATGTATTGCGTTGCTACATGAATATCACCTCGCATAATCCCTCGATACATTATCGTGGTGAAGACTTAATTGGCTTTGATGCAGTAATTCCAAGAATTGGAGCTTCAGTGACTTTTTACGGTACAGCCGTATTAAGACAGTTTGAAATGATGAATGTTTTCCCCTTGAACGAATCAGTGGCCATTTCACGTTCGCGTGATAAATTAAGATCAACGCAACTACTGGCCAGAAAGGGCATTGGCCTACCAGTTACCGGCTTTGCCAATAATCCTGATGATATTGAAGATTTAATCGCTCAAGTAGGTGGCGCTCCTCTGGTAATTAAACTACTCGAAGGAACACAAGGGATCGGTGTGGTATTGGCAGAAACTCACAATGCTGCAGAAAGTGTTATTCAGGCTTTTATGGGACTTAAAGCCAATATCATGGTACAAGAGTTCATCAAGGAAGCCGGTGGTAGCGACATCCGCTGTTTTGTTGTGGATGGTAAAGTCGTTGCAGCAATGAAACGCCAGGCCAATCCAGGAGAATTCCGTTCCAATCTGCATCGTGGCGGTTCCGCAGCGTTGGTGCGCTTAACCCCAGAGGAACGCTCTACGGCAGTTCGGGCCGCAAAAATAATGGGCTTGAATGTCTGCGGTGTTGATTTGTTGCGCTCCAATCATGGCCCTGTCATCATGGAAGTTAATTCGTCGCCAGGATTACAAGGTATTGAAGCAGCCAGCGGCAAAGATGTTGCTGATTTAATTATTCAGTTTATTGAAAAACGCTTTGAAACACTGGAAATATCTAAAGACAAATCACCTTCAAGTGTAGATACAAGAACCCGAACCCGCGGTAAAGGTTAATCTTAAAACACCTTTCAATATTTTTTAGTACTCATAATAAGAGACAAAACAATGTCCGACTTCAAAAAATATCAATGTTTAGAATGTGAATTCATCTATGATGAAGCCAAAGGCGACCCAAACAGCGGCTTTGCTCCAGGAACTCGCTGGGCAGATATTCCGGATAGTTGGTGTTGTCCGATCTGTGGAGCGCCAAAAAGTTATTTCAAAGTAATGGAATAATTATGCAGATTATTTATTTAGCTACTCACCCTTTAACTCGAATTATTACGTGATGCCAAGCATTCGGTCTTGTCGAAAGCTAAATCTTTAAGCAACTCAGCATTGGATTAAGGGATATCATCAATGAAACATTACTTTTTTCCTGTCTGGATTTTTACCCAGCCCATTTTCTTTAGCTTGGCCTTTTTTTGTGCGTTTGACGCAGTCGCCGCAAATACCTGGAGTTATCACCAGAAAAATGACCGCTTAAACAATCGCAGTTATAGCTTCGCCGAATCACCCATGCCTTCTCACGATCTTTATGATGATATCCGGTTGGAAGTATTGTGCAAAGACAATGTCCTTCAAGTTATTCTCAATGCGGATAGTTTGATCGCTTCGCAAGACAGTCTTTTTGATTTTGAATATCAAATAGACCAAAGAAAACCGGTAACGCTGTCCATGAGAACCTTCAAAGACTCCAAGCGTAGAGCTTATACTCAAGACCAAGCCCGGCATATCATCGACGAACTGTTAAGCGGCCAGACAGTATTTATCCGTATCAACACACTGATACGTAAAGTTTTATCAGCCGGCTTGCCCTTGGAAAATGCTTCTGAACCACTTCAAAAAGTTCTTGACGATTGCGGGATAAGTTTAGCGAAAAATAAACCTACTGAAACTGCTTACAGTCTGAGTGATTTTGAAAAGGAATTCAACAATCTATCTTCAGAGCAACAATTACAAGTACTTAAGAAAATCAAACAAATTATCCTGGAAACACAAAAAGCGCTTCCAACAGATAAATAAGTATAATCAACTAAACTCTTAAACGCTTAACTGGCCGAAAAAAATCACAATGAAATCACATCCTATTTTTGATTATCCACTTTTTACCCTTGGTTTTAGAGCCTTCTTTCTCTTGGCAGGACTTGCAGCACTCGTACTTATTGTGTTTTGGAATGCCCTGTTCACTGGTTCCTTAACAACCGAACATTATTTTTCTGACAATTTTTGGCATGCCCATGAAATGCTGTTAGGTTATGCCGTTGCCGTCATTTCGGGTTTTTTATTAACCGCAGTAAAAAACTGGACCGGAAAACCCACCATAACGGGTGATCAACTGGCTAGTTTATGTTTGTTATGGCTCTATGGCCGCCTTCTACCCTTTTATTCAGGTATGTTGCCTGACGTACTAATTGCACTGGTTGATTTTGCTTTTTTACCCGCTTTGGCCTATCAAGTCAGCAAACCCATCTTTGAAGCAAAACAGTATAAGAATCTTTTTTTTATAGGTTTATTACTACTGTTAATGCTTGGGAACGGTCTAATCCATGCAGAAATGCTCGGAGTACTGGACTACTCTGCGGCAACAGGCATTCAATTGGTCGTTGCAACCATCATTGTGTTGATTCTCATCATCGCAGGACGGGTATTTCCCTTTTTCACCGAGCGCGGAATACCTGGGACGCTGATTATCAAAAACCCTATATTGGACATCGCTTCAGTAGTCTCCGCTGTTGTTGTGTTTTCCCTGCAATTAATTGATGTTTCAGGACACCTGCTGGCCCTGGCAGCAACTATTGCTGTTGTTGCCAATATCGCCAGATTATCTGGCTGGTATGTGAAGCGCATCTGGTATGTCCCTTTGTTATGGGTGCTTTATATTGGCTATACCTGGATAATTTCAGGTTTTATCTTGACAGTCTTATCAGCCTATCAAGTGGTACATACATCGCTGGCATTACATGCTTTTACGCTGGGTGGTATCGGTGTTTTAACCCTGGGCATGATGGCGCGAGTTTCACTAGGCCACACGGGTTATTCACTGAAAGCCTCCAATGCAATAGCCATCGCTTTCATTTTGCTTAATATTGCAGCACTTTTTCGTGTCCTTTTACCCATTGCGATGCCGGCCTGGTATGAATCTTTAATCTATATTTCAACGCTTTCCTGGCTTGCAGCCTTTTCCTTATTCATTTTTATTTATGGCCCAATATTGACCCGCGCAAGAATCGATGGTCAGGACGGTTAATGCTTTCCAGATTTGATGGTATTGTTGAACTGGTCACCAGTTCCCTGGTTTTATTTTCCAGCATAGGTATTTTTGTACTGACCCTCAATGCTCGTTATACCCATGCTATTAGTCGGGTCAGAGAGCTTTACGAAGAAATGAAAACCAGTGCAAATGCTAAGAAACTGGAAAAAGAACTCACGTCCATGGTGTATAGGTGTCATGTGCTTAAATGGAGTTTCGCCCTCTTATTATGCAGTTCTTTAAGCAGTGGCGTATTCATGCTGGGCTCAATAGCTTTAAGATTTACCGATAAAATCAGTGCTGAAATTTTGATTTTATTTGTAGTAGTCAGTGTTTTATTTATCTTTAGCTCAATGGCTTGCCTGTTTATTGACGTACTCGTCTCTTTAAGAGCTACACTGATTCACATTGGCAAAATTAAATAATCATAGCCATAATTTAAATAGATTATCAATCGTCCAAAAGTTTTTGCACTTTTTTCATGTTGTACGCCATGAAATTCAACCTTATTTCATGCGAAGACTTATGCAACGATTAAAAATACCTTATCCCCAAACCTTTACTTAAGTGAATGAGTCATTCCCATGAAAGTATTATTAACTTTATTGTCCTTGTGTTTACTCATTTTAAATGCCTGCGTTAGCACTGATAATGCTGATTTACGTAACGCTTCCCAGCCAGATAAATCAGTTGATTTATCACCCGCTGTCTCCGGTAAACCTATTGATATCGTTGTTTATAGAAGTCCTACCTGCGCTTGCTGTGAAAAGTGGCAGGCACATTTGAAAAAAAACAATTTCAATATAAAAGAAATTCGTACCAGCGAAATGCCAGCGATAAGAGATAAATATGGCGTACCGGAGGAAATGGCATCTTGTCACACTGCGCTGGTCGGGGGTTATGTTGTTGAAGGCCATGTGCCGGCCAATGAGATTAAAGCGTTATTGGAAACAAAGCCAAAAGTGGTCGGGATCGCAATTCCCTCTATGCCATTCGGAACCCCGGGCATGGAAATGGGTGATGATAAGGACGCCTATGAATTAATAGGCTTTGATCGTGAAAAACATTACCAGGTATTAAAAAGCGTCAAAGGTAACTGACTGTTTACTTTACACTGTCGTTCTGGCCAATTAAAACTAGTGTGTTACCAAGGTGGTGTAGTGGTTGAGTTAGGCGCTAGCCGCAACCCAACCACTACAAAAGCTATTGACTCATCGCCAAAGCCAGAGCTTCGGCAACTTTAATGCCATCAACTGCCGCAGACAAAATTCCGCCTGCATAGCCTGCTCCCTCCCCTGCCGGATACAGTCCTTTTATATTCATGCTTTGAAAGCTTTCATTACGCTTGATACGAATTGGCGACGAGGTGCGAGTTTCTACACCGGTTAATACCGCGTCATTCATCGCAAAGCCATTTATTTTTTTATCAAACGCGGGCAACGCTTCGCGGAGCGCAGTGATTGCGTACTCCGGGAGTGCTGAACTTAAATCACACAAATGAACACCCGGTGTATAAGACGGTTGCACGGTTCCCAACACCGAAGACGGACGATTGGCTAGAAAATCGCCTACCAGTTGCCCCGGCGCTTCATACGTTTCTCCGCCCAGCTTAAAAGCCCTAGCTTCCAGATTGCGTTGAAAATCAATACCTGCCAAGGGATGGCCGGGATAATCTTCAGGGGTAATACCAACCACGATACCACTATTGGCATTACGCTCATTTCTGGAATATTGGCTCATGCCATTAGTCACCACATGCCCTGCCTCCGAAGTTGCGGCGACCACTGTGCCGCCTGGACACATGCAAAAACTGTAAACAGAGCGACCGTTTTTACAATGATGCACCAACTTATAATCGGCTGCACCCAATAAGGGATGTCCAGCCTGACTGCCCCAACGACAGCTATCAATCATTGATTGTGGATGTTCGATACGAAAGCCGATCGAAAAGGGCTTGGCTTCTATATAAACGCCCCGGTCATAGAGCATTTTAAAGGTATCCCTAGCGCTGTGACCAACTGCCAAAACCACATGCTCGCAAGGAATGGTTTCACCGCCGTTAATAACCACGCCGCGCACCTGACCGTTATCCAGCAGAATATCGTCAACGCGGCTTTGGAAACGTATTTCACCACCCAAAGACTCAATGGTAGCGCGAATATTTTCGACCACCGTGACCAATCTAAAAGTACCGATATGAGGCTTGCCAACATAAAGAATTTCATCCGGCGCACCGGCTTTAACAAATTCCGTTAGCACTTTGCGGCCATAATGATTAGGGTCTTTTATCTGGGTATAGAGTTTACCATCCGAAAAAGTACCGGCACCGCCTTCGCCAAACTGCACATTGGACTCAGGATTAAAGACACCTTTACGCCACAGCCCGAAAGTATCTTTAGTGCGCTCACGTACCTCTTTGCCGCGTTCCAGAATAATTGGCCGAAAGCCCATTTGCGCCAAAATCAAACCAGCAAACAAACCACAAGGGCCGGTACCGATAATGACTGGTCGCCGCAACAACTCTCCAGGTGCCTGGGTTACAAAATGATAAGCACAGCTTGGCGTTAAAGAAATATGTGGGTCATCTGCAAATAGGTTGATTATCTCTTGTTCATTAATCGTTTCAACATCAACCGTATAAACCAGCAAAACCGCATTACGTTTTCGTGCATCAAAACCCTGCCGGAAAATTTTATAACTGATAAGTTGTTCGGCACTGATACCAAGTCGCGCAAGTAAGGCATATTTCAGGTTGTCAGAGTGATCGAGGGGGAGTTTAAGGTCAGTGATTCTTAACATAAAATATAGTCCGCTGGATTCTTGTTATAGAACCCTTTGTTTTGCTGGTAACAGTGTAAAAGGTATATCATTTTACCTTAATTGAAAGCCGAAGATGATATTCACGCAGGAAAGGAGCAAAACAATGGCAAGTGGTAAACTTATAATGGGACTAGGCGTTGTATTGGTATTGATAGGTTTGGCTGTCAGTTATGCACCCTGGTTGCTTAACTGGTTTGGTAAATTGCCCGGTGATATTCGCATCGAAGAGGAACAGCGCTTTATGTTCATGCCAATCACCTCCATGCTGGTTATTAGCATAGTCTTAACGCTAATTGTGAATCTGTTTTTTCGTAAATAATAGCATGTAAAATCAACTACAAACTGTAACCTCGCCAGCCATAATAGGCGATATAGCAATAACAAAGTATCGGGATAAAAAACGCCTGTTGTATGCCAATCTGATCAGCGAATAAGCCTTGTATGACAGGAAGCACCGCGCCACCAACAATGGCTGCACATAAAATTCCCGAGCCTTGCCCTGTGTGTTTACCCAGTCCGCTCACGGCAAGTGAAAAAATAGTCGGGAACATAATCGAGTTAAACAGTCCTACGGCAAGTATCGTGCACATGACTAACTGACCGCTGCCAACAATAGTTATCAAAATCAGTAAGGCCGCCATTAAGGCGTTAAAGGTCAATACTTTGTTTGGCTGTATTTTTTGCATGACTGCCGCGCCGATAAAACGTCCAAGCATTGCACCCCCCCAATAAAACGACACATACTTTCCGGCCTCTTGTTCTTTCAATCCCGCAATTGAAGGCTCGCCCAGAAAATTGATCAGAAAACTGCCTATGGACACTTCACCGCCTACATAAACAAAGATACCGATTGCGCCAAAAATCAAGTGTTTATAATTCCACGCACTCTCATGAAGCGCTTCTTTATCTGCTGAAATTTGAGTTTCGGGAGCTTTAATGTCGGGCAACTTGATCACAGCAAAAACCCCCGCTATAAAAAACAAAACCGCCGCCAGCAATAAATAGGGATTTTGCACAGCCGCGGCTTGAGCTGTCTGATAAACCGAAAGCTCATCAGCATTCAGCAGATTAACTTCAGCTACCGATTTAACAGCCGTATCCAATATAAATAATGCGCCCAGATAAGGGGCGAGGGTAGTACCCAGCGAATTAAATGCCTGAGTCAGCGTTAAACGACTGGAAGCAGTTTCTGGTTTCCCTAAAATAGTAACATAGGGATTTGCGGCAACCTGTAATAAAGTAATACCGGAAGCCAACACAAAAAAAGCCGCTAAAAATAAAGGATAAGAATGCAAACCGGCCGCCGGATAAAACAACAAGCAGCCTATTCCGGCAATGGCCAAGCCAGCAATAATACCGCCTTTATAATTGATCTTTTCTACCAGATAACCACTGGGAACAGACACCACAAAATAGGCGGCAAAAAAACAAAATTGAATCAACATGGCTTCGGTGTAATTCAGGGTAAACACCGATTTTAAATGAGGAATCAAAATATCATTTAAACTGGTGATAAACCCCCAGATAAAGAACAATGAGGTCAACAAAGTCAGCGAACCTGGATATTGGGGTTTATCGATGCTGCTTGCCAGTTTGTTTACAGAGATCATAGGTTTATCGTCATCAGATTAAGGTAGGATGGGTAGAACGCAGTGAAACCCATCTTTATAGTGCATGATAAGTTTCGCGTTGCTCTACCCATCCTACGACTAATTATTTTGTTACGGTGAAGCCAACAATTTCATTGCCCACCAGCACTTTAAAATCGCCAGGTTCCACAACCCGTTTCATATCAA
>CANNLO010000059.1 GCA_947505055.1 Methylococcaceae bacterium
AGTTCACACCAGTTTGCTTGGTGACCATAGCGAGCGTGAACCACCCGATCCCATCCCGAACTCGGAAGTGAAACCGCTTAGCGCCGATGATAGTGTGGCAGTTTGCCATGTGAAAGTAGGGAATTGCCAAGCTCTTAAAAACCAACCCAAGTTTAAGCACTTGGGTTTTTTTTGCCTGAATTTGGGCTGGCCACGCCAGGCGCTCAACGCTTGCGTGCCCTATATTTAATATATAGGCTTCGATTTAAAATTCCATTAAAAATACTTGAAGCACAACTGGTGGTTTCAAGCCTGCAAGCCTCTGGGTAATTACCAGTGAATTTTTAATGGGGTAGGCATCGCTCACCATAAAGCCTAAAAGGTGGGCAATGCCCACACTACCAGGTTGTAAATCAAATGATGGCCAAGAATGATGCAAGTTTGGCTTTGTAGAAGCGGGTGCGATTCACTTACCTTAACTTGCTGTTTTTTGTGCAATATCAACGAGTATCTGTCTTAACTCTTCCCGATATTGAAAAATGTTATTCAAGATAAGTCTGGCCTGATCTTGGTTATCTTCATAATCATGGGCGATGTCGTTACGAATCTCGCGTAATACAAACCATTCTTCGACATCAACAATATGTAGTTTTTCCAGTTCATTAAGAATATCCAAAAACGGGCGGTCAACGTTTTCTCCCTGATACAGCAAAAAAGCCTTAAACAATTTGGCGCCAATCGTATCTTGGGCTTTTGAAAAGCGATAGATAATTTGATCGGCAAATGCCAGCTCAATCCGGTTGGTTATCAAGTTAACGAACTGCTCCTGAACAATTGGGAATTGATGTTTTTTTTCAAGTTCAACAAAGGCTTCATTAATTCTTAACAAGTGAACAGAAGCTTCATGCAATGTTTTTTTTGAATCTGTTTTGATAAATTAAAGTTGTATTGACCATTTCCTCACCTCTTGCTCAATCAGTCGATTTTCATCTTCATTAAAAACCACATCAATGTTTGGTTCGCCTAATTGACGTTTCAGTTTGGCTAAAAAATGAAGCTTCTTTTTCGCAATTTCGTTTTTATCTTCGGTGCGGATGAATAAATCAATATCGCCGCCTTATTTAGAATCATCCACGCGGCTGTCAAATAAAAACACAGTCGCCTGCGCACCAAACACATTCAGCGTTTCAGCTTTGATAATAGCTTTATAAACAGGGGATAATCTCACTTAAGCTGGCCTTTTCGCTTAAAGTTATCGGTGGATTTTATTTGTTTGGGGATGGGTGTAAAACGTTCAAAGCCAGCTTTGAACTCCGACATCAGTAGCGGAGTCCAAAGCTGGCTTTGGCGTTTTGAGCAGTCAGTTTTGGTATTTATGTTTCGGATTAATTTTCCGGAAGAACTGCTCTGGTTTCGTAAATACCGGTTAGTTTGCGTTTGAATTCATCAGATATCTGTCTTGAATCCTGTTTGGTTTTTACTACGCGTGGAGTAATCAAGACAACTAGTTCCTTTTTAGTTTTATCATATAGTGTACTACCAAATAATGGCCCTATCCATGGAATATCATACAAAAAAGGAATTCCGCCTTTATTTTCAGTGTTTTCTTCATTAATTAAGCCGCCTAACACGATCGTTTCTCCATCCTGCACAGCTACAGAACTTTCAATTTCTTTTTTATCAATGGTAGGGGTTTGTTGTTGAGTAAGAGTAGTACCTGAAGCTGGTAAACTCACTACGCTACTAACAATTTGCTTTATTTCCATAATAACCATGCCATTCGCATTAACCCTGGGCGTAACGTCCAAAGTGACGCCGGTATCCTTATATTGAATTGAATTGGTTTGAGCAAAGGAGCCCCCAGTCTGTGTGCCGGAGAGAGGAATCGATGAGCCGCCGGTTGATACAGGTACTTGTTGACCGACATTTATTTTCGCTTCCTGATTATTCAACACCATTAACGATGGTGACGAAATCACATTAACGTTACCCTTTCCGGCTTGTGCGCTTAATATGGCATTGACTACCCCAGAATTATAAACAGCGCTTAGTCCTCCTGTAGCAAAAGCAGCACCACCTGCAGTAGCTATTTGGCCTAACGTAGTCCCAGTCGAGCCACTACTAATACTACTGCCCTCATGATCTAAAAACCACTGTATGCCGTACTTTAAATTATCCGTCAAATTAACCGAGACAACTGACGCGTCAATCAACACCTGCAACGGCAATATATCCAACTGCTTGATGATAGGAAGTACGATGTCATATTCACGAGGCGTAGCGACAATAATTAGAGAGTTATTGCCTTTATCGGAAATGATTTTGACATTTTCCACATCAGCGACGGTTGCTGTACCTGTTGCAGATGAACCACCCGACTTGCTGCTGGATTTCTTTTTGCTGGTTGAGGTAGACATGCCGCCAGTTCCACCAGAAGCTTGGGTAGGATCAGTTGCGGCTTTATTGGTGACTTCAGCGGTTTTTTTGCCGGGTGCGACTTTGCCGGAAGTGCTACTCGATGAACCACCGGTGAAAATACCGTTCAAGGTTTCTGCTAATTCTTCGGCATTGGTATTTTGAACTTTATAAACATTAACACCGCCGCCTGAAGCAGTATTGGCTCTATCCAGTCTAGTGATCCAGCTTTCGATGTCTTGTAAATAACGCGATTGATGGGTAATTGCCATTACTGCATTCAGGCGTTCGATAGGCAAAAAGCGGAAAAAACTGGAGTCGTCGTCTTTGGATTTGGTGGCAAACACTTCTTCCAGTTCTTTGATAATAGTTTCCGGCTCGGTATGCGCCAAGGGATACAAACCAAAGGAACGGCCTTTTAACACATCAATGTCAAAGGTGCTGACCATGTCCATCACCCGTGCCAGTTCATCCGGCGTACCTGAAGCAACCAGAATATTGCGGGTGCTATCGGTGGTGAGGATGGTTTTTTCCTGAACCAGCGGTTTAAGCACTTCCATCAGGTCTAATACCGCTACATTTCTGATTGGAATGACCCGAACTTGATAACCGGTTTTACCGGCAACACCGGGCGCGGTAAAATTGGAGCTGTACAAGGCTTCGCTGGCCGGTTCGATGTGATAAATGCTGGCGTCTTTTATCAGCACCGCATTATTCATGCGTAACAGCATTTCCAGTGTCGGAATCAATTCGTCTTTGCTCAACGGATCGGTGGTTTGCAGGGTTACCTTGCCGGTGACTTTGGGGCTGAGTACATAGTTTTGTCCTAGGATGTCACTTAACACCACCTTGGCCACTTCACCCAGATCGGCTTCATCAAAATTCAGGCTATAGGAACCTTCCCCGCCGACCTTGGTTTTTCTGTGTGTTTCCGGAGAGTTTGGTACATATTGTCCGGTACCGGGGAACAATTCACTCTTGACCCTGGGTTTTTCGGTAGGCAGTACTTTGCCCTGGTTTTTTGATGGGTCTTCGGCGGGCTCAGTTTTAACGGGCGGCAACGGTAATCTAGCCGCTTGTTTTGGGCCGAGCAGTTCACAACTTGACAGTGATAAACCTACAACCAGCAAACAGCCCGTTGTTGTTAATTTTTTGACCTTAGTCATTATTGATTATCCTCAGGTGTCTCTTCATTAATAATTTCAGTAGTATCCGCAGCTGGTTCAGGGGCAGCGACTGGATCAGGAACTGTACCCGGTGGAACACCGTTGGTACGAGCTAATGCTTTCTGTTTGGGTTTTCGTAGCAGTAATTCTTTTTCACTGCCGCCTTGTCTAAACATAACTTTGTCAGCGAAAATTTCAGTCAGTTTCCAGCCGTCAAGATCTTCACCGACGCTGAGTTTTCTAAAATTGTCTTTGGCCACTTTTGATTTGGAACGGCTTAAAAAAGCAGATTGGTGATCGGCTTTTCCGAAAATACCATTTAATTGCCAATCGAAGACTACATTGGTTACCGCTGCCTGTTCGGCTTCCGGGCTAGGTTCGTCTACAGGCCGTCTGCCTTTAATAAATAAAGGTCTGGCAACCAGATCGATATAACTGTCTTCGCTCTGTTTGGCCAGTTCTATGGTTGGCAACTCTTCCGATTTATAGTCCGGAGCAACTTCTGAGCTAATCTCGGTCAGCAAATTGCGTTCCGTGTAGGTTGCAAACAACCATTCCGCAGCAATCACCACAGACAATCCGATGCAGACCGTTATTAGTACATTTATGAGTTTCTTATTCATTTGGGCTGCTTTCTCATAAAACTGACCGCCTGAAAGTTAACATTCAATTCATTGCTGGCTTCAATCTGGCGGGTTGTCCGGTTTCTTACGCCTCGCATCGGCCTGATATCCAACTGGTTGATGATAATCAGCGGTGTTGAGGTTTCAATTTTATAAAGCACAGTCCTTAGTACTTCGCTATTGCCGGTCATTCTGACGCTGACGGTTATCCGGCTAAAATCATTTTTGGTGCTGACCGGTAGCGCTTGAGTACTGCTTAATTGTCCGCCGGCTTCAACAATCGCTTTTTTGATAAATTCCTGAACTTCGGCTGAGGCTAAAGCGCCGGTGGCCTGACTATTTAAAAGGCCGCGTGCCTGATTCTGTTCTTTCAAGGCGTTCATATTGGCAATGACACCACCTTTTTTTGCCAGAATCCTTTCGTATTGCTGTAACCTGAAAACAAGATTGTTTTTTTGGTCACGCAGTTCCAGGCTTTTGTTGACGACCGGAACGATGACCACAAAAATGATAGTCAAGATGACGGTGGCTAGCAGACCGACGGCCAGCCAGCGCTGTGTATTTTGATTACCGAGATTGATCATTGACTAGCCCCATTTTCGTCCGCACCGGTTGAATCAACAGCAGTTGAGTCTGTTGTTGCAGGCGTTTTAGCGGAACCATCCGGCGGCGTAACATCAACGGTAATCTGAAAACGTTCCTGGTGGCTGATGGTATCCTGGGTTACCGGCGACACAAAGCGCGCATTGGCAAAGATATCCGATTCTTCCAGCACGCCGATCAACGCCGACGCGGCAGGCGATTCGCCTTGTATTTGCAAATGTCCGTCCGAGTATTGCGCATAACCCAGCCAGGTATCGTCTTTCATAATCGTGCTTAACTTGTTGAGCATTTCTATGACCGCCGGAGCGGTTTTTTTCTCGGCTATCAAGAGTCGGGTTTCCGCGATGATGCCGTCAATTTCAAGCTGCAAGGCCTTAACACCCTTGGCGTCTTTTTCAATCGCATCAATTTTATCTTGTAAAAGATTAACGGTTCCTGATTCAAACCAGGGCGGAAGCGCGAGTACTGCAGCTAACAGTAGAAAAATCGTTAAACTTAATCCGGAATAAACCAGACGCGGCGTGTTCGATGCTTTGTTTCTTAATCTTTCGGGTAATAAATTGTAGTCGTCATAGCGATGATCAAGATTATTCGGCGTCGCGTCAAAATCGAAAAATAACGGTGACATGCCCAGAGCTTTAATATCTTCGAGCAGCACATCAAAGTTTCCCCTCAGCGTCATAATCAACATGACTCTGAGTTGTCCGGGCTCATTTTCACCTTCCAGCACCTTGACGGCGAAATAAACCTGATCTTCTTTGAACGGCGTATAACGATCCAGTTCATAAGCAACCACCTGAACGATATTGTCTTTGACGGCGGCAGGCAGGGACAGTTCTTTTTGTATAGCGTCTTCTTTGGTTAAGCGGACAATAATCGTGGCTTTAGCCAGTCGCTCATCTTTGGCCTGCATGGCTTTGAATTGTGCTACGCCCGTAGCATTGCGTTCAATGACTCCCAGCGGTTCAATTCGGTTTGGATACTTGCCATAAAGCCAAGGCCGCAAGGTGGCATTAGGATTTTGTATCGGCTGTGGATCTGCTTCTTGCTCAGACGCATCGTCAGAGTCCTCGGCTTCCACTTCGGCTGGTTTTTGAGCATGAAAAGTATCTCGCCCATTAAGCACGTAGCTTAACGCTAACTGATTTCCTTCAGGTCTAACGATAATAAATCCTTTGGTCTCATAAACCAAATGTGTGATTTTATCGGGAATCAGGAATTCAAGCTCACGCATCCACCAGCGGAAGAACTTTTTAGCGTCCAGATTAATTGTTGAATTCAGGCTCGTCATACTGTCTCACTAGTAACTCTTCTTTTTCATCAGTAAACAATGAACCCTCGCCAATGGCGTTGCGCAGCCATTTCAGTGCCTGAAACGGCGACGACCCGGTACCATCGGATTTTTTTATCAATGCCTTAATAATAGCCGTTGTTTCATCATTCAACAACGCTTCGGAAATAACGGTAACTGTAATATTTTGATCTAAACCGGCTACCACGGGTAACGTAGGGATAGTTGGGGTGGCCCCATCCATTTGGCTAGCGCCAAAGGCATCGAAAGTCGGAACCGGCAGACCATTTTTTAAACTGTCCATTTTAGCTGCGATGTAACTTTTTATCAGTTCTGGATCGGTTCCTGGTAACAATTGCAAAACTTCAAAGGTTGCCTGAGTCATATCTACTTTGGGTTTTCCTGAGTTGACAGTAATCAAGTTTTCAATTTTTTTGAAAACTTCTTCATTCATACCCAATACCAATTGTAATTCCTCGATAGATTGAAACGGCTTGTTGCGAGGCTGATAACGTAAGCCCTCTTTTTTATATTCATCCTTTTCTGCACCTTCTGTCCGCACCAGATCATCCGCATCACGCCAATCAAGAATGGCATCGACCAGCTTGGTTTGAGCATCCTCTTCCAGCGACGTCGAACCGACAAGTGCCTGCAACAAAATCTGGTCTGCGACATTTATATCTATTTTACCTGATTCGGACATGATTCTGATGCGAACCTTTGCATCAGCATAGTCTATTTGGTAAACACTGCCATCTGTACGCCAGCGTTGAAGCGGATCAAGGTTTAACAGCATCAGTTCGGCAACGGCAATTCCCGATTCAGCAACTGCCATGGCCTGCGCATTAGTACTGCCGCCATTTACAATTGCTGCTTCGCGTCGCATGCTGAGCGCAAAACTGCCGGCCATAATCGTCAACAGACTTAACACCCATAAAACCAAAACCAGCGCGAAACCATCTGATTTTTTCAATTGCCATTCTCTTCGGCGCTAGACGGATCCATGTTACTTCCAGCTAGTTCATCGGTATTGACGGTAGCAGCAAGTTTAAGTTCTATAATCATTTCCGGCCAGTAAATGCCATTTTTGGTGTTTATGTTTATCTTGATCAACTGAGGTTGGCTATTCTTTGTAAGCCATTCTTCTTGCCAAATACTGGTGGTACCTTCTTCGGCAGGGCCAAAATAAGACAGCGAGAAATCCTCAACATGCCGTAACAAAATAGCTTCTTCTTTTTTCCATTCCTCGCCATCGGTTACTGGAAAAAAAGGCGTTATTGTAACATTGATAATTTGTTCGTTATTTTTCTGTACCAGATCAAGAGAAAACAGCTGCATCCCTGATTTACCGGCACTCGCAGGGAAAGTAGATACAAATTCCAGCGATTGTTTTTTGCCTTGAAATGAAAAGGTTCTTTCGTCGGTTTTACTAAAATCATTCCATAAAGGTGTAGCTGAGGGTAAATGGCGTTGAAAAAAGTTATAAACAGCCGCAACTTCATTCACGTCTGACATTTTTTTTTCGCCTTGTTCCCAGCTTTGGGCGCAAATTTTCAGACTGGTAAACAACAGCACCACCATGATGCTTAATAGCGTCATGGCTATCAGTACTTCAATCAGAGTGAAGCCTTTGTTTTGCTTAACCTTAAAGCTTGAGATCTGCTTTAAGCTCATAATACTTTAGCTGCCAATCTTAAGGTGGTTAATTCCAGCTGACGGCCATCATTGCCAGAATTGCCATCACTCCAGTTTACGATCACCTTTACCTTAAAGAGCTCGGCGGTTTGCGAATTCATATCCGAGGTTTCGAGCATACCTGAAAATTGGTAAGGGCTGACAACAACCTGCCAATTATATTTATCGTTTAGCAGGCCACTCGATTGACCCGGCTGCAAGGCGGTTTCCACACCTGTTTGTGCCATTAAAGTTTCAGCAATTTGTACTGCTGAAGTATATTCTTCGGCTACACCGGCCATATTGATGCCGGAAGAAAAGATCTTTAACAAAATGCCCAAGGACAGCGCCAGAATTGAAAACGCAATCAGGATTTCCAGTAATGAGAAGCCTCGCTGTTTATTCATTTTCAAGTTCAATCTGACCTGTTAGCCAGTTTATATTAATTTTCCATTCGATGTTGCCCAGTCCGAGCTTAACTTTTCCTCCGGTTGAAGAACCATCAGGGAAAAATCGTATGTTTGCAGTGCCATCATCGGTTAATTCAGTTTGCGCGGTAACCACGGTCAGATCAATGGCCTCCGGTATCGTGTATTGCTTGTCCCGATCCGTAACATTGTAGCTATTACCGCTTAGGTTAATAGCTACCGTAGTTTCTTTTCGGGTCATTAAAGCTTGTCCTCTGGCGTAGCGCAAGGCAGAAACAATGTCTCTTGAAGCCGACTTGATCTTTGTAGAGTCATTACCTGATGAAAGATTCAGACCGATAACGGAAAAACCCAAGACCACAACCAGCAGCACAACGGTTAGTTCCAGCAGGGTAAAGCCTCGCTGGCGTAAAGGCATAGGGTTAGACTCGTTTATTAACGCGGCACGTTGAAAACGCGTTCCCACGCAGCGCGTGGGAACGTGATAACTCTTGGGAGCCAGATAGCGGTTCTGCGTAACAAGCGCCCTTGAACCTTTCACCTTGAACCTTTAGCCTATGAATTTATTCCCAGCTATTAATATCCTGATCTTCGCCTTTGCCGCCTTCTTTCAGGTCAGCGCCGTAGGTATAAAGATCAAATTTACCATGTTCGCCGGGAGCAACATAATGATATTCCTGTAACCAGGGATCCAAAGGCATTTTGGATTTACGTAAATAGGGGCCGTTCCAACGCTTAGAGCTTTCGGGCGATTCAATCAAGGCTTTCAAACCTTGTTCTGAAGTGGGATAAATTCCCAAATCCAGTTTGTACATATCAAGAGCGGCAGCCAAATCTTCAATTTGAACTTTTGCCGCTTTGGTTTTTGATTCACCCATGTGTTTCATGACCTGAGGTCCGACGATCCCAGCTAACATGGCGATAATACCCAATACCACCAATAACTCTAGTAGGGTGAAACCCATTTGTCGCAAAGCTCCCGCCTTGAATGATGAACCTTGTATCTTGAGTCTAGTTAACTGTTTCATAATGTATTTTTCCTAAATTTAAAAAGCCAGATCATTGACGCTCAGAATAGCCAACAATATTGACACAATTATGCCGGCAATCATCAGACCTAATGAAATAATCAGGGCAGGTTCCAGCATTGCCAACATTCGCGCAATGGCTACCCTGAGTTGTTTGTCATAAATAGTTGCTACGCGCAGCAGCATCTCTTCAAGGCGGCCGGTTTCTTCGCCCATTTTTATCATTTGCATGGCCATTTTAGGTAAGATGCCCTTTGCCAATAAGGCTTCGGACATGGTCTTTCCTTCTCTTAGCTGATCTTCGGCATCCTGAATGGCTTCCGCTATAACCAGATTATCCACGGTTTCGCGAACAATGGTTAAGGAGGATAAAATCGACACGCCATTACCCAATAAGGTGCCCAAAGTACGGGTGATGTTTGCTGTTTCTTTGTTAAGAAAAATGTTTCCAAACAAAGGCACTTTTAAAAAACGGCCATCCCAAACTTTTTTTCTGATTGGGTCAGCCATTTGCCATTTCATATAACTGGATACAGCTACGAAACTACCAATGAGCAACCACCAATAACTTTGCAACCATTCAGCCATGCCTACCACAATCTGTGTCGATATGGGCAAAGCTTTACCGGCGCTGGCAAACATTTCGGAGAATTGCGGAACGACGAAAGTCAGCATCACAAACAGTGAGGCCATGGACATGACCAGCAAAATAACAGGATAAATCAGCGCGGTACTAACGGTATCCTTCAATTCCTGTGAGCTTTCCAGATACTCGTTGAGTCGGCTTAAAACGTCACCCAAACTTCCACCGGCTTCTCCGGCACGAATCATGTTCAGATAAAATTTGGAAAACAGACTGGTATTTGCACGTTCGGGAGATTTGCGTCTTTCGAGAGAATCGGCTAACGATGCACCACCTTTGACTTTTTCGAGTATCCGGGCCACCAGTTTGGTCAACGCTTCGTTGTCTTCAGTCAGGTCCATCAAAACCAGCAATGATTTATCCAAAGGCAAGCCGGATTCCAGCAAAGTAGCCAGCTCCCCTGTAAATAACAGCAAATCTTTTTGCGATAATTTGGAGCGTTTAAGCGTTAACTTGAAACCTGAAAACAAACTTGATTTGAGCGGAACCACATGAATCGGCATATAGCCTTCAGACTGCAAGGTGGCTATCAAATATTGATCATTGATAGCATCTCTTACGCCTTCTATGACATTACCCTGATTGTTAACTGCCTTGTATGAAAACGAAGACATATCAGCTTTCCGCCGTAGTTACGCGCAGAACTTCTTCCAGTGTGGTGACGCCTTGCACAACCTTGACCAGTCCGTTTTCGTACATGGTGGACATGCCTTCTTCAATAGCCAGCTTCTGTATAACGCCTGCTTCGGCATGATTCATAATAAGTTTACGGATAGGATCGGTCATCGGCAAAAACTCGATGATTGCCAATCGGCCCCTATAGCCCATGTCCGCGCAATTTGTACAACCCACGGGTTTGTAAAAAACAATATCGCCTTCAGGAGCATAACGCCGTAGTTTTAATTCTTTGATCAATTCTTCCGGGGGATGAAAAGCCAATTTACAAGCCGGGCACAATTTTCTGACCAGACGTTGCGCCAAGATGCCATTGACGGTTGAGGTCAATAAATATTCCTCAAGACCCATATCCTGCAGACGGGTAACACCGCCCGCAGCGTCATTGGTATGCAGTGTTGATAACACCAAATGGCCGGTTAGAGCTGATTGCACGGCGATACGTGCAGTTTCCAAATCACGCATTTCACCAATCATGATGACATCGGGATCTTGCCGGACGATAGAACGCAATGCAGAGGCAAAGGTCAGACCGATTTGCGGTTTGGCCTGAATCTGGTTGATGCCTTCCATTTGGTATTCGACCGGATCTTCAACGGTAATGATTTTTCGTTCTGAAGTGTTAAGCTGTTTTAGCGCAGCATACATGGTGGTCGATTTTCCGCTACCCGTCGGGCCGGTAATCAAAATGATGCCATGAGGTTGCGCCAAGGCATCAAGAAATTGATCCAAATGTTTGCCGGCAAAACCTAGTCCGACAAAATCAAGTACGGTATTTTCTTTGTCCAGCAGACGAATAACGACGCTTTCACCGAACATGGTGGGAATGGTTGAAACCCGCAAATCCAGTTCTTTACCCAGCATCTGTATTTTGATACGACCATCTTGGGGCAAACGGCGTTCCGCAATATTAAGCTTGGCCATGATTTTGATACGCGAAATCACCGCGGCGGTGGACTTGACAGAAGGCGAGTCTATTTCTTTTAAAACGCCATCGACACGTAATCGTACTTTTAAAGATTGTTCAAAAGGTTCAATGTGAATATCAGAAGCTCTGGTTTCAATGGCGCGCTGCATGATTACGTTAACCATTTTGATAATCGGCGCTTCGCTGGCCAGATCTTTTAAGTGTTCAAGATCTTCATCGTCGATATCATCAATATCCAGATTATCAATAACTTTGTCTGTTTGTGAGAGGCCATCACCGTATTGCACTTCCAGCGCCGCATCAATTTCCGATAGCAATCCAACTTTGGCGATAATATTTTTGCCGGTGGCCAATTTTAACGCAGTAATTACAAACCGGTCTTCAGGATCCATCAGCGCAACGGTTATATCGTCATTCTGGCTCAAGCCGATCAAATGATACTGTTTTAAAAAGCGTAAAGGGACGATTTCAGGGAGTTGTGGATCGATGGGATATTGATCGGCAGCCACTTTTTCAAACTTGCCGGATGCAGCAAAGGCATCGGCTACATCCAGCTCAGAACAGAGACCTAATTTAACCAGTAGCAGTGGCACATTTTCTGCTACCGAGGTTTTTTGGACACGCTCAACTTTTTTTAATTCTGCAACAGAGAGTTTCTGTCTTTTATGCAAAACATTTAGCAACGCTTCATATTCCATTATCTTAAAACCAGTTTGTATTGCATTAAGTGTATATAGTATAGAAAATTCAACTTATTCAATAATTTAATTGAATGTCATTCCTTGTCAAATTTACCCGCTGCAGTTTAGAGTTGTATATATTAACAAAGTCTTAGCTATTTATTTAACTCTAATTGTTTTTTCGCTTTTTGATGATTCGCTGTATTATAGTTGACGTAAGCTTTTTTTCTAATTCAAAGCGGCAATAAATTTTTCGCCAGGCTGATAATTTCCAGTTCATCAATGTCTTTAATCGAAAAATCCTGCTTGTTGAGCTTAAAAGGATTAACAATAGAAGCTGACTTTACCACCTTGTTAATATCGGTCTGATAAACCCTGCTAACCGGCGTCGGGCCAAAAATAGTAATTGAAGGCCGATTCAGACCCCAAGCCATGTGCGTCGGTCCGGTATCATTACCGATTAATAAATCAGCTTTGGCGATTAAGGCTTTAAGGCTATTTAAATTAAGTTTAGGCAGGACGGTGATTCGGTCGGATTGGGTAGCCATCCATTCTGCGCTGGCTTTTTCCTGCTCGTTACCCCAAATGACCAGACAGTTTTGCTCTAAGTCTTGCGCGATTTTGACGAATTTATCTGCCGGATAGTTGCGACTTTCCCAAGTTGAGCCGATCACTAAAACAATATTTGCCAAATCTTTGGATAAAAAACCATTAAGGCATTTGTCTTCATTTTCAAAAAACAAAAAAGGTTTTTTGTTAAGGATTTGCTGGCTGCTGATATTAACGCCTAACGGCCTTGAAAGCATCAGTGCATTTCTGTCGATAGTATTGGCATCGTAAGCGCAGGCTACTTTATGATCATAAAACCATGACGCGGCTTTTTCTCTGCTAGATGCGGCATCGAAACCAGCAATTTTACTTTGTTTATTTTTCCCCGATAACAGTTTGGCGGTAATCGCGGATTTAAGTAGTCCTTGAGCGTCAATAACCAGATCATAATGGTTGTTTGCATAGCTGCGAATTTTTTTAAGCTCCGCAAATATCCCAAGCTTACTAGTTTTTAAGGCTTTCAGGTTAACTGTTAGTATATTGTCGATGTCTGGATTATTCTTTAAAACTTCAGCAAAGCGCTCTTCGACTATCCAGTCGATCTGAATCTTTGGCGAATGTGCCTTGATAAACTGTAACGCAACCATTGCGTGAACAATGTCGCCCAAAGCCGACAGTTTTACGATGGCAATTTTCATAGTTGGTTCGCTATCGATTCAAGGACTTGTTCAGGCTTGATTCCAGTTAAACATTGCGTATGGCCTAATGGACACTCGCGCTTAAAACAGGGCGCGCAGTCCAGGTTTAGAGACAGTATCTGCGCTTTGTCATTTAATGGCGGGGTGAAGCCTGGATCTGAGGAGCCGTAAAGAGCAATCAGTTTTTTGTCCAGAGCAGCGGCGACGTGCATCAAACCAGAATCATTCGATACCACAGTGTATGCCAGTGACAGTAAATCAACTGCCTCGGCTAACGTAGTTCTGCCAGTAAAATCGATACATTGTCCGGAAGCTTTAGTGTTGATTTGCTCGGCGTCAGCTTTATCTTTATCGGAGCCAAACAACCAGACCTGCCAGCCTTGAGCTATTTTTTGTTGGGCAACTTCAGCAAAATATTCTGCCGGCCAGCGTTTTGCAGCACCGTATTCGGCGCCCGGACATAAGGCCAGAATTTTTATCGCAGTTGAACAAGATAGACCAAATTTATTGATAACCGCCTGTTGACGCTCAGGACTTATGCTAATGGCAGGCTTGGGACATACCGGCGGCATTGCTGCGTCTTTGGGCAAACCCAAGGCAACAAAGCGTTGCACGGTCATGGTTAGTAACTTTTTATCCAGCTTTCTTGCATCGTTTAGCAAACCCCAGCGACATTCGCCAACGTAACCGGTACGCAACGGAATATTGGCGAAGAAAGTCGGGATTGCCGATTTCCAGGAATTGGTTAATAAAATGGTTTGTTGATAGCCTTCAGAGCGAAGGCTCTTGCCCAATTTAATGCGCTCCAGTAAACCAAACTGGCCGCGTGGCAGCGGCATAACGATGGTCTTGGTCACTTCAGGCATTCTTTCCAGCAACGACAAAGTCCAGGCCGGAGCCAATACGTCAATTTGACAGTCCGGGTCATTATTTTTCAGGGTGATAAACAGACTTTGTGCCATCACCATATCACCAACCCACGAAGGGCCAACCACTAGAATTTTTTGATTTTTTTTCAAAAGTCTTACCGAATTATTGATTCTGGGCGGTCAGTAGGGCGTGCCGAGCGCGCCTTGAAAACTAATGAGTGGCCTGATTTAGTGTCGCCATAGCGACACTGCAACTGCCTGCAGATTATCTGGGTAGCATCAGATAATTAAATCAAGCCACGTAAGTCAGCCAATCGGCATGATCTTCTCTGCGCCCGTGCACATAATCAAAATACAATGATTGCAACTGCTCGGTGACCGGGCCTCGACTACCGGAACCTATGGCACGGTTATCCAGTTCTCTGATTGGCGTTACTTCAGCGGCTGAACCGGTAAAAAATGCTTCATCGGCAACATAAATCTCGTCCCGGGTAATGCGCTTTTCAATCACTTCATAACCCTGTTCTCTGGCGATGGTAATCACTGAATCACGGGTAATGCCTTCCAGGGCTGAGGTGGTTTCAGGCGTGTAAATTTTGCCGTTACGCACCACGAACAGGTTTTCGGCACTGCCTTCGGCCGCGAAACCTTCATGATCCAGCATTAAGGCTTCATCGTAGCCATTGGATAAAGCTTCTTGCAGCGCTAGAATGGAATTAATGTAATTGCCGTTGGCTTTGGCTTTACACATGGTGCTGTTATGGTGGTTACGGGTATAAGACGAAGTGCGGATACGGATACCATGCTCAATACTGTCTGCACCCAAATAAGCGCCCCACGACCAGGCCGCGACCATGACGTGGACTTTCAGATTGTCGGCCCTAAGCCCCATGCCTTCAGAACCGTAAAAACACATACTACGAATATAAGCGCTGTCCAAATTGTTTTTGGCAACGGCATCGCGATGCGCCTGATTAAGCTCGTCCTTATCGAAAGGCATTTTCATATTCATGATATGCGCCGAGCGAAATAATCGATCGGTATGTTCCTGCATTCTGAAGATCGCCGTGCCTTTTTCCGCATGATAAGCTCTGATACCTTCAAAGACACCCAGTCCATAATGCAAGGTATGCGTCAATACATGGACTTTAGCTTCGCGCCACTCAACCCAGTTGCCATCCAGCCAAATAACGCCGTCTCTGTCGTCCATCGTCATTGTTTATTCTCCAATATTAGTGTTTAGGTATTTTTTATCTAAGTTGATAAAACAAAGGTTTAGCAATTTTTTTAGTTCAGATGTTTTTTTGATTGGGTCAATATAGTTGCCAATAACAGCTACTCAGGCAACTTTTGCTGTTAACGCCAATGTTTCAAGATCAATATTTTGTAATGCTTTTTGAATAGGATTAATTTCATTTTCTTCAAAAAGAGCTTCTCTACATTGCGTACATACCCATGCTGGAACAGATTCCCATGAAATATGATAACCGTTACGGTCTGCGCTAAATGGTGCATTACCTTTTATCATAGGGCCTTTGCAATAAAAACATTCCATTGCTACGGGCCATCCATAAAATCTTGCCAGATTTGTTCAACCTGCTCGCTCAATTCTCGTACTTGGTCCGCATCAATCAGCGCCCGTTCACCCTGTAAAACCCGTTTATGGCCAACATCCCGATAGGTGCAGTATGCTGTTTTAAGCGCGTCGGCATGGTCTTTGGACATAAAACCTTGTTCTTGCAAGCCTTCCAGCAGTCTTACATTATCGGTGTAAGTTGTTAAAGCTACATTTTTAGCGGCCTGATCCAATACGCCAAATTGTACTATAAACTCAATATCAGCAATACCGCCTTTACTTTGTTTCAGGTCAAACTGGTCTTTATCTTTGCTCGCCAAAGCGTCGCGCATTTTTTCGCGCATCTCCCTGACTTCTTTTTTTAAGGCTTGCGTGTCGCGCGGCAAGCTTAAAATTCGGCTGCGTATTGCTTCATAACTGGCTTTGAGTTTAAGATCTCCGGCGATAAACCGGCCTCGTACCAGCGCCTGTAATTCCCAGGTCCAGGCCTGATTTTTCAGATAATCTTCATAACCGTCGATATGGCTGACCAGTAAACCTGAGTCGCCGTTGGGCCGCAAACGCATATCCACTTCGTAAAGTATACCGGACAACAGCTTGGTATCGAGAATATGCCGGACTTTTAAGCCCAGACGCCCATAAAACTGGGCGCAGGAAATGGGCTTGTCGCCATTGGTCATGGCATTGCCATCCTGGCATTGATATAAAAACACCAAATCCAGATCCGACCCATAACCCAGTTCAATACCACCCAGTTTGCCAAAGCCAAGCACCGCAAAGCCGCTAGCAATATTATCCGTATCCGGTGGCAAGCCATGATTGTCGGCCAGTATCAACCAGGCGCGCTCAATCACCTGGCTGACAATACTTTCGGCGATGTAGGTCAGATAATCGCTTACTACCATCAGTGGAATGACGCCCATAATATCGGCGGCGGCCACTCTTAACACGTTTAACTGTTTAAATTGGCGCAACACCACCATCAACTGCTCAAGATCCTGAACCTCAACTTGCGCCAGTAATACTTTAAGCTGTTGTTCAAGATCGTCTTTTTTAAGCGGCTCATACAGTGAGCGTGTATCGAGCAATTCATCGAATAACACTGGATACATCGACAGATAACTGCAAATCCAAGGGCTGGCCGAGGACAATTTAACCAATTGCAACAAAGCGCCGGGGTTTTCGGCGAGTAACGATAAATACACGTTTCGACCGGCGACAGCGCCAAACAAGCCCAGGATACGTAGCAGGGTTTCATCGGGATTTTGCACCTGTTGCACGATCTCAATCAATTGCGGCATTAATCGATCCAGCACGCCTGCGCCTTTGCTGGTTAAGCGTCTTACCGCCGCAGAACGTTTAAAATCCTTTAGCGCTGCCAGCAAAGCATCGGCATCTGTAAGGCCAAAATCTTTTAATCCGGCCAGCAACTCGGCGTCATCGGCCAGGCAAGCCCAAATTTTTTGGGTTCTTGCCGAGTCTGTGGTCACATCCTGTTTTGATAAAGAAAAAACCTGATCAAAGACTTCATGCACTTGTGCCCTGACCGTATCCAAGTCATTTTTAAAGCTCAGCCAATCGGCATAACCCAGCGAATACGCCAAAATCAACTGCACGTTCGGCGAGGTCGGTAGGTCATGTGTTTGCAGGTCCTGGTACTGCTGGATATGATTTTCTACCCGGCGTAAAAAGCAATATGACTGTTTTAATTGCTCGGCATCTTTGGTTGTCAGCAATTCCAGTTCGCCCAACAGTTGCAGAACATCGAGAATACCGCGTATTTGCAAGCCTTTTTCGTTGCCGCCACGGATCAATTGAAAAGCCTGGCCGATAAATTCACATTCACGAATACCTCCCGGCCCAAGTTTGATGTTTTCCATGCGATCCTTGCGCCGTAACTCTTGGGTAATCTGTGCTTTTAACGAGCGCAATTCTTCAAATGCACCATAATCCAGATAACGCCGATACACAAAAGGCCGGAACATAGCCATCAATTGCGGGCCAGTTTTAAAATCGCCGGCAACCTGCCGCACTTTAATCATCGCGTAGCGCTCCCATTCTCTGGCCTGGGTCTGGTAATAGTTTTCCATGCCGTCAAAGGTCATGAGGATCGGCCCGCTATCGCCGTAGGGTCTTAAGCGAATATCGGTACGAAATACAAAACCATCCACGGTGATTTCGTCCAATACTTTGATTAAATTACGGCAGATTTTAGTGAAAAATTCGCCATAGGTGGTTTCTTTTCTATCCGGTAACACGCCGTCTTCTGCATAAGCAAAGATCAAATCAATATCGGACGAATAATTCAATTCATACGCGCCCAGCTTACCCATGCCCAACACTACTAATTGCTGTGGACTGCCGTCAGCTAATAACGGGGTACCGCGCAGTTCACAGGCTTCCTGGTACAAAAAATCCAGGGCAAATTGAATGCAGGCATCGGCCAGATGGGACAAGTCGGTCAAGGTTTCGGTTAAATCAGCCCAGCCAGCCAAATCTCGCCAGGCTATCCTGACCATTTCCCGGCGCCGGAAATGGCGCAGTTTAATCATTAGCTCGGCTTGTGTTGCTACGGCCAGTTTCGTTAATTTTTCAGCGTAGGTTTTTTGACTATATAAAGAAGATAAATCGCCGGAATTGACCAGCTCAACCAATAACTCGGGTTTGCGCGTGCAACTTTCTGCCACAAACAAACTCGAGCACCATACTTTAACCAGAGAGTCGTAAAACGCAGGCGTTGCGTTAAGGCTGAGTTTGCATTCGGTTATTTGTTCGTCCCATTTTGTTAGCGAGGTAATGACTGTTTCTGTTAGCTGCTCTGGTAGCGAGGCAAAGTCGAGTTGAAGATTTTTAATAAAAGTCATGGGGGAATAGTCATGAATAAAAAGCTCATCATAACGAAAACAGCTGCGTAACGAGTAGCGCTATTTATATTAATGCAGCCGACAATAACGAAGAGAAGTAGAACGCATCTTCATAAAATGATAAAGTTAAAATAAACTCTTAAACATTTATGATTTAAATTTATGAAAACACTTACCTTTACTAAAAAATCCTGTTCTATTGTCTTGACCAGTCTGTTTGTAGCGCTAGCGGTTGCTGGCTGTTCCGATGACAAACAAGCAGACACAAAAACCGCAACGGCCAGTGTTGCCAAGCACAATCCTTTCGATCATTCCCACGATGTCGATGTCACTGACGTTCAAAAACACAAATTCGAGCATGACTTTGCCAGTCAGTGTGTGCAAAGAGAAGTTAAGCATTCCGGTAATAAAGATGACGATGGGCAGCGTTACAGCACACCTTGTATGTGCATCGCCAAGTTTTTAATGAAGGATTTAACCGCAGAAGAAGCTGAGCGCTTTCTTGATGAGCATAAAAACGCCCAATCCTTGGTTATCAAATATGAAAATGCCGCTTACCACTGTTTGCAACAAAACTCACATCCCAAAGGCCCCGACTTTTCAAGACATCCTCAGGCTAATTGATTTTTAATCAGTTAGCGCTTAAGTCTTAATCCCGGCATTTGCTGTTTGTGGTTTGTATAACCGGCATAAAGAACTCTCGATCAGGTAGCGTCATCAATTAATACGCGGAGACAAGCTCTCCGTTTGTGCGTCCGGATTC
>CANNLO010000060.1 GCA_947505055.1 Methylococcaceae bacterium
TGGCCCAGTCGGTGCAGGCATTAATCTGGAATATTATTTTTCCACCATTGACAACGAACGCTTCGGTTGCGGCACCAAAGTACCACATAATGTTATTGGCTTGTTCGGGGTTATGGAAGGCACTTCCAGCGATTTACGTACGGGTCTGCCTAAGCAGATGGTTGAGATTCATGAACCGATGCGCTTGCAGATTCTGGTTGAGGCCAAAACAGCGGTGGTGGAGCACATTTATGATCGTCAGGAAAGCATACGGGAATTAGTGGCGGGCGGTTGGGTGCATTTAAGCGTTAAAGACCCGGACAGCGGCGATATTTTCATCTTCGAGTGCGGCACCGGCTTTGTGCTGTGGCAAGCAGATGCTAAAGATCTGCCGATTCGCGATAATTCTCCGGAATGTTACCAGGGTCAAGTCCTGCCGGTAGCGCCTATCCTAATTAAACAACTAGATCTGAAGATGGGCATGAATAGCCCTCTCCAAAGGGAGAGGGTTGGGTGAGGGGAAAATGAAATTAACCACCAAAGCAAGGGCATTAAGACGAAACCAAACCGATGTTGAGCGTTTATTATGGCAAAAACTAAGAAATAGACAGATATTAAGCTTCAAATTTCGGCGACAGTTTCCTATTGCTCCTTTTATCGTTGATTTTTGTTGTCTTGAATTAAGGTTAATTATTGAACTGGACGGTTCACAATATTTTGAACAGGCAAGCTATGATGAAGAAAGAAGTTTGTATCTCGCACAACCTGGATTTAAAGTGATTCGTTTCTGGAACAATGAAATTATTGAAAATACTGAAGCCGTTTTAGAGAAAATTTTTTTGGTTATTTTAGCGATTACAGGTAAGGAAATATGATTATATTATTTCCCCTCGCCCAGCCCTCTCCCTTTGAAGAGGGCTTTTTCTTTGTGCTAAAGAAATCTGTGCTTAGCCTCGTAAATTGCAGGGAGTTTAATAAATGGATGCCTTAGTCATTTTAATTCCGTTAATGCCGCTAGTCGCGGCTATGGTTATCGGCCTTGGGCATTTGTTTGGTGCGATCGACGGTGAAGCCGGTGAAAGCCTATCTGCCGATATTGCAAGCTGGGCTATCAGCATGTCTTGCCTGCTGGCCTTGGTTCTATTGGGCGCCGATTTCCTGGGTAAAAATGCCGGGTCCTATATGATTGGGCATTGGTTAAACAGCGACACCTTGGATATACCGTTTAGCTTTATCACCAGCGGTTTTAATGTCCACTTGGCTGCGCTGTTTTCAGTGTTGCTAGCCATCATCATCCGCTTTTCAATCAATTACATGCACCGGGAAGCAGGTTATCATCGGTTCTTTTTTATTCTGAGTTTGTTTTCATCAGCCATGCTGTTGCTGGTGTTATCGGGTAACGTTGTGCTGACCTTTGTCGGCTGGGAAGTTGCGGGATTGTGTTCCTACTTTTTAATCGCCTACGCTTATGATCGACCTGTTGCTGTCCTCAATGCAACGCGGGTCTTTGTGACCAATCGCATCGGTGATGCTGCTCTTATCTTAGGCGCGGGGTTTAGCTATGTCTGGGTTGGTAGCGTCAACTGGAATACGATCAACACTGCAGCTGCGCAATTGACTTCCGGTGAAGCAACCTCGCTGGCGCTGTGTTTTGCTGTCGCCGCCTTTGCCAAGTCGGCGCAATTGCCGTTTACGCCCTGGCTGGCGCGCGCCATGGAAGGGCCTACGCCGTCAAGTGCGGTGTTTTATGGCGCGGTTATGGTTCATGCCGGCGTCTTTCTAGTCATTTTTCTAAGGCCTATTTTTGACCAAGCGCCGCTGGCGATGGCATTGCTTACTCTGGTCGGCTTGATGACGGCTGTTTATAGTTTTGTGACTGGCCTGACCCAGACCGATGTTAAAAGCTCGCTGATTTTTGCGGCTTCCGGTCAATTGGGCTTGATATTTCTGGAATGCGGCTTGGGGTTTTGGCAGCTAGCCGCTTGGCATCTTGGCGCACATGCCGTGATACGTAGCTATCAATTTTTGACTGCGCCATCGCTGATGCATCATGTCCATGGTAACCCGATGAAACCCGTTACCCGAATAATTTCCAACGTGCGTTGGCTTTATGTTGCCTCTTTACAGCGTTTCTGGCTGGACCCGGTTACCGACTGGGCGCTGGTCAAACCGGTGCGCGGTCTGGCGCACGATCTAAGTTATTTTGATGACCATGTCGTCGATTGCATGATGGGGGCGCCCGCTCCTGCAATCCTAGCCATTTCGTCACTGGCGCAACTGGAAGAACAGCTGATAGGCGCAAAACTGGATAATGACTCCGATCAATTCGCCCAAGGCAGTGGTCTGGCAGGAAAAATAACCCAATGGATGGCGGCAATTTTGCACTGGTTTGAAGAACGTTTTGTATTGCGCGGTATCGGCAAAGATGCAATCAATTACGGTCGCGATCTCGGCCATATCGCCAATAAATTTGAACAAGCAGTGCTCAGACCCCGCTATCTGGTGTTGTTTGTGTTGATAACCTTGCTCGTTGCATTCTGAGGCCTTGATGGATATTACTGTTACTACTTGGTCGGAATCGGCGGCCTTTCCGCTGCTCACTACACTGACACTGGTTCCGCTGGCGGCGATGGTCGCTATCTTGTTGTCCCGGTCGGCGAAGATCGCCCTGTATTTTGGCTTTGCCGGAGCGCTGTTGACCTTAGTGTTGAGTATTTATTTGTTGGCGGTTTTTGACGCAGGCCACCCCGGCATCCATCTGGTTGAACAGGCGCATTTTTTGGGGCTTAGTTACCGTGTCGGCGTTGATGGCACGAATATTTTATTTGTCCCACTGGCCGCTGTTTTAACGGTGCTGGCGCTGATTTATACGCTGATTACCCGGCATGTGACCGACCGGCTGTTTATCGCCTGCCTGTTGGGCTATGAAACCATCCTGATCGGCGCTTTTGTCGCGTTGAACGCGCTGCAATTCTGGTTCTGGTGTGTGCTGGAATTGATTCCGGTGGCCTTGTTGACGATTCATGCAGGAACCGGACAAAACCGGCGTTGGGTCGTCGTACTGCTGTTGCAATATTGGGTCAGCGGCTTATTGATGACCTTGGCTGGCTTTTTGTTGCTGGCTTTTGGCTTAATCGATGCCGAACATGCACTGACCTTCGACTGGCAAACATTAAAAGAAAATAATGCCTATTTGCACGATGAGGTGTTGATTTTTGTGCTGCTGTTTTTCGGCTTTGCAATCCGTATGCCGCTATTTCCGTTTCACGGCTGGTTGCCTGTATTAGCCGAACAAGGTACGGTGGCCAGCGCGGTGATTTTTCTGGTCGGCTTGAAACTGGGGATTTATGCAGTCATACGCTTCATTTTGCCGATGGTGCCCGGGGTTGCCGAACAATGGGCAGGATTTGTGGTGACCTTGTGCGTCATCAGCATTTTTTATGGCGCGCTGCTGGCCCTGATGCAAATCAATATCCGCCGCTTGCTGGCTTTTGCGGTGATCAGTCAAACCGGTATGCTGGTCATAGGCATCTTCTGTTTTAATGAGAACGGACTTGAAGGCAGTCTGTTGCTGTCTGTCGCCTATGGCCTGGCGATGGCCGGTATGCTGTTCAGCGTCGGGCTGATCTATGAACGTACCCGCACTGCATATCTGCCGCGTCTGGGCGGATTGTTTGATACTAATGACACGCTGGCTTTGCTGTTTTTGATTTCCGCGTTGAGCACGATGGTGATGCCCGGTACACCGGGGTTTGATGCGGCGCATTTACTGGTTGAAGGGATTATTGATGAGGACGGCTGGCTGCTTGCAATCGCCATTTTGGTCGGCAATGTGATGTCGGCTGCATTCTTGTTATGGGCTTTCCAGCGGATATTTATGGCGACGCCTAGGCGGGCCGAGCAACCCTACAGCTGCTCCCATCACCCGGTTTGGAAAGAGCGTTTTATTACCGTGGTGATTTGCCTATTGCTGATAGGCACCGGCTTTTACACGACGCCGTGGTTAAATTTTATCGATCAGGATGCTGCGGCAATTAAAGCACAATATCCGATGCATGGCGTCGAGACCGGCACTAAGGACGACGCACATGAGTAATGCCCATTTTCCTGTTTTAAGTCTGATTATTTTTCTGCCTTTATTGGGTGCGATTGCGGTAGCTCTTAGCCGCAATATCCGTCTGGCCAAAAGCCTGACGCTGTTATTTGCGGCCTTGGAATTAATCGCAACGCTGGTGGTCGTTCAGTTATTTAATGCCGAGGGCAATGGCTTTCAACTGGTCGAACAGCAGCAGTGGATACCCAGCCTGAATATTGCCTACCTGCTAGGCATAGATGGCATTTCGGTGCTGTTTTTGCCGATGTCGGCGTTGTTGACCTTGATGGCTATCATTGCAACTTGGAATTCGGTGCAGCAGCTGACCCGCTTTCATTTCGCTTTATTACTGGCATTGGAAGGCATCACGATAGGCGTGTTTGTGGCGTTGGACATGGTGCTGTTTTTGTTGTTCTGGGAACTGACCCTGCCACCGATTTTCTTTTTAATCGGCTTATGGGGCATAGGCTCGGCGCGGCGTAGCGCGGCGATAAAGTACACGATGTTCATGCTGTTTGGTGGCGTGCCTATCTTATTTGCTATCATTCTGCTGGCGGTCAACCACGCTAGCGTAACAGGCGGCAGTATTCCTCAGGATCTGGCTTTCAGTCTACCGGTGTTATTGGCAACAACAGTACCTGACAGCCTGCAGGCGCTGGTGTTTTTATTATTGCTGCTGGGTTTTGCGGTTAAAGCGCCGCTGGTGCCGTTCCATACCTGGCTACCCACCGTCGCCATGGAAGGTCCGACGCAGTTAACTGCGCTTTTGACCGGCTTGAAACTGGGCGCTTTCGGCATCATTCGTTTTGCAATGCCGCTGGCGCCTTCCGCTGCGGTTCAGTATAGCTGGGTACTGGGCATACTCGGTGCTATCACGCTGGTGTACAGCGCACTGATCGCCTTGCAGCAAACCAATTTGCGTCGGCTGCTGGCTTATGCCAGCGTTAGTCATGTGGGACTGGCGATCGTCGGTATCGCGTCCCTGAATATGCAGGGGATACAAGGGGCTATTTTTCAACTGCTGAATTTTACGATGATTTCCGGCTCCCTGATGCTGGTGGCCGGTTTTATCCAGCATAGACTTGGCAGTACCGAAGTGATCCATCTGGGCGGCCTGGCTAAAGTGATGCCGCGTCTCGGCTGTTTTTACTTTTTATTTATGCTGGCCAGCATAGGGCTGCCAGGAACCAGCGGCTTTCCAGCTGAACTCTTGCTGCTAGTCAGCACCTTGTTGGCGCATCCCAGCATCAGTATTGCCGTCTTGATTGGCGCTATCCTGGGCGCCGCTTATATGCTGTCTTTTACCCGACGCGCTTTTTTTGGCCCTATCACCCAGGCCAGTGTCCAACAGATACAGGATTTGCGTCCCAGAGAACTGACGCTTTTGTGTGTGTCGGCATTGATCATCCTGGGCGTTGGGTTTTTTCCAAATAGCGTGCTAAGAACCAATCAAGTAGCAGCAGAGGCCTGGTTGAATCGGCTAATGGATCAGTCAGTATTGGAAAACAAAAAACTTGCTGAGCCACTTCAGCAACAATAGCTAAAAAATTTTCTAAATGACGGCAAAAAAACATGCAGTACCTTTGTCTTATAGCTCATCCAATCACCTTAGCAGGAATAAAAATGAAGCCCCCGCTCAACGACCAATATTTAAAATCAGACCTAATTTTTTCTTGGGTCATAGTCGGTGTAATGTTCACCATGTTGGCCGCTATGATTGTTGTTTGCCAGGTTTCAGGGCAAACATTACAGCAGCCATTGCCCGAAGATCAGAGGGTATTGTTCAGAAGCGTGTTTTATATCATTGCAATCGTGACCTTTCCACTGACTAATTTGATTCGACACATTCAGCTACGCTTGAACCAAACCATGCCGCTTTCAGACTTTGCCTTTAAAAACATAGCGATGGAAGCAAAGCGACGTTATCTAATAACCAACATTATATCCATGTCACTCATCGAAGTAGTTGGTGTTTTTGGATTGATCATGTATTTGTGGGGGGATGGTTATAATACTTTATATATTTTTATCGGACTCTCAGTGCTGGGGTTATTTTTATATCGGCCAAAAATTGACGAGTATCTTGAAATTATTGAAGCACTTGCTACTCAAAAAAACGAATAATTTATGTGCTGATCTTGGATTGGGAGTTGACTTCAATTTATGCATAAATTGAAGTCTGGAAGCTATTTATTGCTCAAAGTGAAATAACTTCAAAATCATGAGTGATTTCAACAGCCTTGCTTAACATGATTGAGGCAGAACAATATTTTTCAGCAGATAATTTTACAGCTCGTTCGACAGCCGCCGGCTTTAAAGCGTGGCCGCTAACAATAAAATGTAGATGAATCTTGCTAAAGACACTAGGAATGGCGTCGACACGCTCAGCTGTTACCTCTGCTACACACTTTACAATTTCATTTCTACCTTTTTGTAAAATCTGTACCACATCAAACGAAGAGCATCCACCAACACCCAGTAAGAGCATCTCCATTGGTCGCATCCCTATATTACGACCACCATGGTCAGGAGGACCATCCATAATGATAGCGTGCCCACTACCAGTCTCGCCAACAAACATAACACCGTCAACCCATTTCACTGTTACTTGCATCTATTTTTTCCACTTAAAAATGAATAATAGATTATCATGAAAACATTTATTACCAGAGAGACAATGTTGATTTTTTTGCAAAAATCCTGCATTGTTAGGAGTAATTATAATAATGCTTATGATAGATGAAGGATTGATATCATGATAAAACCCCAAGAAACACCTTATAAAGAAGCGCTTGAACATTTCATGCGATTTTGTCACATCAAAAAATATCCGGCTAAAACAATCATTGTTCGCCCGGGTGAAAGCGGCGACCGCTTGTATTTTATTCTGGATGGCTCTGTTAGTGTCTGCGTCGAAGATGCCGAAGGTGATCATGAACTGATACTTGCTTACTTAAATAAAAACGAATTTATTGGTGAAGTTGGCGTTTTTCAAACCATTGAAACAAGAAAAGTAATTGTCAGAACACGCACTGAATGCCATTTAGCCGAAATCAGCTACGACCGATTTCACCAAATTTTAAGAAAAGATTTGATGGAACATGCGCATGATATTTTATACATGCTAGGCGAGCAATTATCGGCAAGACTATTAAGCACTAGCCGTAATTTATGTAATCTGGCCTTTATGGATGTGGAAGGACGTGTTGCGCGAACATTGCTCGACTTGTGTAAAAGTCCTGATGCAATGACCCACCCGGACGGGATGCAACTGCATCTATCCAGGCAAGAAATTGGCCGCATGGTCAGTTGTTCAAGAGAAATGGCTGGCCGTGTTTTAAAAGAACTCGAAAATAAAAAATTAATCTCAGCGCATGGAAAAACGATTGTCGTTTTTGGTACACGCTGATATTTATTCAATAACTCAACAATACATTACATTCACCACGAAGACAGGAAGAAAACACATGTAAAATCTGCTCACTTCGTGTTGTCGCGGTAAATAATAAATCACGGTATCTTGATATTTTTCGGAGATCGCTTTAGTTTTTTGACGCTCTTTTGCGCTCGTTTTCAGTTAAAAATTTCTTGCGTAAACGAATTGATTTTGGTGTAACTTCTACCAATTCATCTTCGGCAATAAATTCTAGTGCTTGTTCCAGCGTCATTTTTTGAATTCTCGCTAATACCAAACTTTCATCCGTACCCGACGCACGAACGTTAGTCAGTGGTTTAGGTTTGCAAGGATTAACTGTTAAGTCATTGGTACGCGAATGCAGGCCCACTAGCATGCCCTCATAAACCTCATCGCCATTCACCAATAACAACTCGCCGCGTTCTTGCAACGGATGTAGCGAGTAAGTAACCGCTTTACCTGCAACCATGGAAATCAACACACCGCGTGATCGATTACCAAACTCACCGGCTTTAACCGGACCGTAATGATCGAACACATGATATAAAAGACCGGAACCTGAAGTAGCTGTCATAAACTCGGTTTGAAAACCAATCAGACCACGCGACGGCATCATGTATTCCAGACGAATACGGCCTTTGCCGTCAGGAACCATATTGGTCAAATCGCCTTTACGCTCGCCGAGCTTTTCCATGATCGAACCCTGATGGATTTCTTCAACTTCGATGGTGACCAATTCAAACGGTTCACACTTTTTACCATCGATTTCCTTCATGATAACTTCAGGGCGCGACACACCCATTTCGAAGCCTTCGCGGCGCATGTTTTCGATCAAGACCGACAAATGCAGTTCACCACGACCTGATACTTTAAACTTATCTGGGTCGCCAGTATCTTCAACTTTTAACGCGACGTTATGTTGCAATTCTTTGTCTAATCTATCGCGAATTTGACGTGTAGTGACAAATTTGCCTTCTTTCCCTGCAAACGGTGAGTTATTAACCTGAAAGGTCATCGTCACAGTTGGTTCATCAACCGATAACGGCGTCATCGCTTCTACACAATCCGGATGGCAAACGGTGTCGGATATTTCCAGTTTTTCAATGCCGGCAAAGGCAATAATGTCACCGGCGCGCGCTTCTTGAACTTCAACACGATCCAGACCATGAAAACCGTAAACCTGCAACATACGACCTTTACGCTCCACGCCTTCGCGATTAACGATAACAAGCGGCATATTTGGCTTAATGGTGCCACGTTGAATACGACCAATACCAATAACGCCGGTATAGGTGTTGTAATCAAGGCTGGACACCTGCATTTGAAAAGGTCCATCAATATCAACAGAGGGAGGCTTAACCTTGGAAACAATAGTTTCAAATAATGGGGTCATGTCACCGCCGGTGACCGTGTGCTCTAATCCGGCATAGCCATTGATGGCTGAGGCAAATACAATAGGAAAATCCAGTTGCTCATCGGTAGCACCTAAACGATCAAATAAATCGAAGGTTTGATCAACAACCCAATCAGGGCGTGCGCCTGGACGATCTATTTTATTAATAACCACAATCGGCTTCAAACCTAATGCAAATGCTTTTTGGGTTACAAAACGGGTTTGGGGCATAGGACCGTCTACGGCATCGACCAGTAATAATACTGAATCAACCATCGATAATACCCGTTCTACTTCGCCGCCAAAGTCGGCATGGCCCGGGGTGTCAACGATATTGATATGATAGCCGTTCCAATCCAGCGCCGTATTTTTGGCCAGAATGGTGATTCCGCGTTCTTTTTCAATATCGTTGGAGTCCATCATGCGCTCAGTCACTTTAGTGTGAGCGGCAAACGTCCCAGACTGTTGCAATAATTTATCAACCAAGGTCGTCTTACCATGGTCAACGTGGGCAATAATTGCAATATTTCTTAATTTTTCGATCACTTTTATGTACTCTGAAAGGTTTGATAAATAAATGTAGAATGTGTTATTCGCATTCTTTTAAGTTAAGTAGCATGGTAGCCAGTGCGTTTGGGTTGCCAAAAGATGCACCCTATGCGGCATCATTGATAAGTAGTTACTCTGATTTTTTTATAATTCAGGCAATAAATTGTCCAACCGTTTTATTGTTGGATACATCCGGCCCGAGTCAATGTGGAGATATATTTAACTTTGCTCCCAAGGCAAACCCTGAAAACGCCAGCCACCGAGATTACCACGATGTTTGTTCTGATCGAGTGCACCTTCAAAACCGTCAACAATATTGATTAACAGCTGATAACCGGTTTCTTCCAGTGCTTTTGCGGCATCCAAAGACCGCTGCCCACTTCGGCACAACAATAAAATGGGTGCGTTAAGGTCATTTACGGTTTTTTTAACTTCGGCAATAAAATGTGAATTAACCTGCCAGTCAGGCGCCTCTTTCCAGGGAATAGATATTGCACCTGGCGGGTGACCAACAAAGGCATGTTCAACTTTGGTTCTTACATCCACCAATACAGCATCAGAATTATTTTGTAATAAATCCCACGCTTGTCGTGGATCCAGATTTTCTATCATCGTGCTAATCTCTTTGTACGTTTTTGGCCGACAACGGAAATTACAGACCCTGCCTGTTTTTTCTTACCTAAAAGTCAGATAAAACAGTAGTCCATCGGGTTTAACTACGCCTATTATCGCATCCATTAAGCCACGGTCAAGGAATCGACGCATCCCGTGTAATCAAAATGATATTCTGATTATCTCTAATTGGCGGTTATTATTGGCGGGCATTGCTATTAAGCCTTTCCCGGCGCGTATCAACCGTTAAATCGCCCAGCAATACAAGCCAAATATTCGGGCAGCGACCGCCCATAACTGCTATTAAATTAATCCGTATCTGGAAGACTGACTCGATGCTCCAGCCATACCTGTAAAAAATCCATAAAACTTCTAACTTTGGCGGATAAATATTTTCGGTGAGGATAGACAGCATGAACATCCAAAGGTGGCGAAGTGTAATTTTCCAGCACCACTTTTAGCTTACCTTTTTCAATATCTCTGCCGACGATATACGTAGGCAACATCACCAGACCCAAACCACCAATAGCGGCAATACGGATTGGGTCAGCCACATTGGCTTGCATACGCCCTGAAACAGTTATTCCGGTATATCCGGCCTCATCCTTAAACAGCCATTTATTTCTTGGTGCAATTGCCCAATTCACCAGGCAACTGTGATTTTCCAAATCTTCCGGTGTCAGTGGTATGCCATATCGCTTAAAATACTCGGGAGAACCACAAACAACCAGCGATGAACTGGCTAATTTACGTGCAAACATACTGGTATCATCCAAAGCACCCAGGGATATTGCCAGATCAATACCTTCATCTATCAAATCGCCGGGACTGCTTTGTAAAATCATTTCGATAGTCAAATCAGGATGAATTTTTAAAAATTCGGAAACGGCCCTAGAGATATGAGTGGCTCCAATGACTGGTGGCGCGCTGATTCGTAAAACCCCTCGAGGCTCAGTTTGCAAATGCGTAACCGCGGCCTCCATTTCTTCAACTTCAAGCAAGACTTGCTGACAACGTTCAAGATAAGATGCGCCAACGTCGGTCATGCTTAAGCTGCGCGTGGTCCGATTAAATAAACGCGTTCCCAGCACACTTTCAAGATTCATGATATGTTTGGTTGCCATCGCCCTGGAAATATCCAGATCGCGCGCGCCTCCCGCAAAGCTTCCAGCTTTTGCGACGCGGACAAAAACATTCATACTGGTCAATTTATCCATTTATACTCCGCTTAACTACCATCATTTCAAATGTATAATACGCTTAGTTGCCTTGTCCCTGAATATATCCGGATCACGAGCGCTACCCACTAAATTTCCTGCCTTTCCATCGCAAATAAAAGCGTTCACACTGGTGTGTTATCCATTTACAAGCCGCTTTTCTTCTTTCCACAATAGGTCTTCAATTTTACACTGAGGTACAAAACCTGATACAGCCTCAGTCAAAATTTGCCTAATTATCTCAAATTCATCATTTTTTGTTGCCAGTTCCAGTCTCGCCAGCATTTTATTTAATTCCAGCCAGGGAATAACATGCTCTTCTGCGCGCATAATTCGTAGGTGCTCGGTTTTTGACACATTATCGCCAATCAACAGTTCTTCATACAGTTTTTCTCCAGGCCTTAAGCCGGTAAAACTAATTTCAATATCGCCAGCAGGATGATCTTTATCCTTAATTTCAAGACCGCTCAAATGAATCATTCTTTTAGCCAAATCGACAATTCGAACCGGCTCCCCCATATCCAGCACAAATACGTCGCCACCTTTTCCCATGGCCCCAGCTTGAATGACTAGCTGTGAAGCCTCAGGTATGGTCATAAAATAGCGAATGATTCTTTCATCGGTGACCGTGATCGGACCGCCCCTGGCAATCTGCTCTTTGAATAACGGCACGACCGATCCTGAAGAACCCAACACATTGCCGAACCGTACCATAGTAAACCGGGTTGGGGAATTATTATTCGCACTCAACGCTTGCAAAATCAGTTCAGCAAAGCGTTTGGTTGCACCCATGGTATTGGTAGGACGAACCGCTTTATCGGTTGAAATAAGTACAAAAGTTTCAACGCCTGAGTTTATGGCTGCCTGTGTGGTTCTTAGTGTTCCGAAAATATTGTTCCAAACGGCCTCCCCGGGATTTCTCTCAACCATAGGTACATGCTTATAAGCCGCCGCATGATAGATTGTTTGCACCCTGAAAGTTGTGCACACTTTTTCAATGCGCATCGCATCAGTCACCGAACCCAAGACAGGAACAAGTTTTAATTGATTGCCGTCAGGTGATTTTTCCAATAAATGTTGTAATTCTTTTTCTATGGCGTATAGCAAAAATTCGCTAATTTCAAAAAGAATCAATGCTTTTGGTTGCAGACGGATAATTTGCCTGCAGAGTTCAGAACCAATAGAGCCTCCGGCTCCAGTTACCAGTACCACTTTGCCGCTAACATTAGCCATTAACAAAGATTGATTTGGTGCCACGGCATCGCGACCCAATAAATCCGAAATTTCAACTTCCTGTAACGTATCAACGGTAACTTTACCTTGAGCTATATCTGACAAACCTGGCATAGACATCACATGGATGGCAAAGGGCTCCAGTGCATGGATAATTTCACTTTTACGTGAACGATTAGCCGAGGGCATGGCAAGCAAAACATCTGAAACCTGATATCTTGCTATTAAATATCTTAAAGAGTCGAGTGGATAAATTCGTAAACCATTTACTTTTTGTTTATGCAACCTCTCGTCATCATCGATAAAAGCAACTGGCTTAAACTCACGACCATAACCTAGAGCTGACGCCAGTTGCACACCAGCGCTACCCGCACCATAAATCACTACATTTTTTTTGCTGTTAGTTTTTACCCCACGTCCGCCGCCGAGATTTAAATAAATCTCACCCAACCACCAACGTGCAAAAAAACGACTGCCACCCACTAACACCATCATATTGAGCCAATTCAGAGGCAATACGGTTCGGGGGATGCCTTTGATACCAGATTCATATAATACAAACGCAAAAACCAGCGCATACAAAGTTGTCGCCTGAATTATCGTCCATAATGCCCTAACTTCGATGTATCGGGTAATAGCACGATACAAACCCAATTTGATAAAAATGGGTACTGCGATTAAAGGCGCGGCAGCAAATAAAATCCATTCATCGTTTTTGAGAACATAAAGCTCACCCCAGCGCAAAGACAGTGCAGCCCAAAGCGCCAGCATCGCAAAGAAAATATCAGCACTGATAAGAATAAAAGCTTTGATTTTTCGTGAAAGCCGGATAAACCAGGTTCGCGTGTTTGATCTCATGAAGCATTCCTTTAGTTTTACAGGGTGCAAAGCTGCTTAAGCACCTTGATGCTGCACCCATTTCTTTGCGGGTATGGATTTTAATGACGGGCTATACAATTCGAGAATTAAGAATAAAACCCAACGACAGTCAAAATAATAAACATCATACAACAAGAGGCTTAAGTTGGGTGGCGACTTTATTGTTACTTATTTTGAATTTAATTTTTTCAGGTCGGAATATTGTCAATCCATCTGGGCTTTACGATTGCCGGCTTTATAATAAAACGCTAGGCATAATAACGGTAAGTACGCGACAGTAAGTCCCAGGCCACCGTTCAATTTTTCAAGAGCAACTAAACAGGCAATTGGCAATAACCAAAAAATATTAATCGCGCCTATTGCCACGGTAACGGATCGATGAGAGCCAATGGCGCGCGAGGCATATTGATAGGCGTGACTCCGATGTGCCTCATAAAATTTTTCACCAAACAATACTCGCCGGCATAAAGTCACTGTTGCATCGACGATAAAGACGCCCAACAACAACAGCCACACCCAAAATAGCTGTGGATGAAGCTCCGTCGCTTGCACGGAAAGCAGCGCCAACATTAGCCCTAAAAATCCGCTACCCGCATCACCCATGAAGATTCTGGCAGGAGGAAAATTCCAGGCAAAAAATCCGCTAACGGCTGTCGCTAAAAGAGCCGGCAGCATCCAAGTATTTGAATCCGGTGCAACCAGCCAACTTAGCAATGCACCACTACTACAAACTGTTATCGCTTCAAGGCCGGCAAGACCATCTATGCCATCCATGAAATTATAGAGATTAAGCAACCAGACAAAATAAATCGCAGCGCATAAATAACCCAGCCATTCCGGCAAAAGACCCAAACCCGTCAGCGGAGGAAATCCACCTAACCAATAAAGCCCCCAAGTTGCAGCGCCGAAATGTACCAATAAACGCCAGCGAGCCGGAATATGACCATGATCATCCAGGAAACCCGTCACCGCAACGACAAACCCTGCGCCTCCCAATGCGATGCAGACTGAGGTAGAGACCCAGTCGAGATAATTTAAACCAGGAAGAACTGCCAAAAATGAAACCACAATTGCCACTCCGCCGCCACGAGGTGTGGGCTTGGAATGTGAGCTACGGTCATTTGGAACATCAATCAAATTCTTTGCCAGGGCATACCGGCGTAACAAACCGGTGAGCGCCCAAGATCCGACACTTGTTAACAAAAGTAACCACCAAAAAGTCATTTATACCTCTTTAAACGATGGGTAAGTCGATGACTGTGTGAAAAATAACCATTATTACACCACACGCCAGAACCTAAGAGTTCTGTAAAAAGTTTAATGCGGTTTTCCTCAGCGCCTCATCAACTGGCAGTGGCGGATCCCAGGCCAGCAATCCTTGTGTTTTGCTGATGTCGACATGGAGCGAATCGCATAAGCGTTGCGCAACATCACCTTTACCCAGTAACTTAGCGACTAACTTTAAAACGCCGACTGGCAACGGAAGTAGTTTAGCCGGTTTATCCAGCGCCTTACCCAAATGCTTTAATAGTTCAGTTGTAGACAGATCTTCACCATCGCTAGCCAAAAAGGTTTGGTTGGCAGCTGCCGGATGAGCTATACAGATCATGATTAAGTTGACCAGATTATCCAGAGCAATAAAACTGCGTTTGTTGTAAATCGCGCCCAAAGGTAATGGAATTCCCATTTCCAGCCAACGTAACATGGTCTGAAAATTACCCTTAACACCGGGACCGTAAATCAAAGTCGGGCGAAGTATGACTACTTCCATTCCGGTTTCAATGGCTAGTTGGCGCAAGCCAACTTCAGCTTCGTGTTTTGAGATGCCATAAGGGTCTAGCGGTGCAGGTTCATCTTCAGCAGTATAAGGTTTTCCAAGTCGGGTACCCTCTCCATTTACTTTAATTGAACTGATAAAAATAAAGCGCTGCACGTTTGCTTTGGCTGCTTGTCGGGCCAGGTTAAGAGTGCCGTCAACATTGACAATGCGCGATGCCTTCAAAGGATCTTCGCTATTATCCTTCATTACATGCACGCGTGCGGCAAGGTGAATAACGGCTTTAGTATGGAGCAAGGCATCCGTCCAGTCTGTCTCACCGTTAATTTCACCGACTGAAACATTCTGGGCATTTGACACTTGAGTTGTTGCAGATCGCAACGCTGCACGAACAGATTGACCTGATCTTAGCAACTCAGCACAAAGTGCTGTGCCGACAAAACCGTTAGCTCCGCTGACAAGCACTGATTTTTTATCTTGGCTAATAGGATTGTACAATGCTTCTGATCTCAGTTATTTTGAGTTTTTAGATAAATCACAAGATTTCATTCTTCAACCGGGACTAGAAAAATCCTTGAATGAATAGAATGAATCTGTTTTAAACCTAAATATTGGGACGCTTGTTTAATCTAAACAGCTAAAAAAGGCGACCATTTGGTCGCCTTGGCTTTTTAATTAAGCTTTATATTTATCGATTCCTTCAAGCCTGGTTATTGCTTCTTTAATTTTGGCGTTGATTTCGGGATTCAGTTCATTGGTTCCATAAACTTTTTCAAGTAAGCCTTCTGCAACCAACGCGTCTTTAATCCAACGCTTGGTGAAACGATAGTTGTTATAAGCAGTGGCAATGTCTCCTGAAATTGGATCTTTTAATCCAGAACGCTTTACAGCAGGAACAGTAACGGCTTTTTTAGCAGGTGCCGGCTTTGCTTTTGTTGTTTTTGTTGCTGCGACCTTAGGTTCATCCGGTTCTGAGACAGGATCTTTTGGCTTAGGTTTAACCGTTTTAGTCGTTACTGTTTTAACTTTAACAGGCTCTTCTTTTGCGACAGCGACCTCGGAAATTTTTTGCTCCATTATTGACGGAGTTTCGGTTTTTGTTGTTTCCGGTTTAAATTTGGCCGAAGCTTTTTTCTCGCCTATGACGGTATAAACCACATAGGCACAAAATATAGTTGTTAGTATAAAAAATCCTTCAAACATGATGGTTCTCGCTTTATATTTATAGTTAGTTTTTAAGTTTTGCTTTGACCAAATCCTAATGAGTGGGAGTCATGCTTGTTCACTTTGCCAACCCCTGGTTCCTGCACAATCCACATAGATGAGATAAATGCAAATATTTGCCCATATACAGGCCTAGCGTATTCGCTAGTTCCGGAATATAACAGATGCAAGAGTGCACTCAAAATCTAATTCGAAAAACATCAAACTTATCGGTCAGCTGGAAATAGTCTTAGTCAATTACCAGCAGATCTGTTTTTTTGCCAGCTTAGGCAAGTCATCACGTAAGCCCATCGCATAATGATTAAAATGCGCTTTGATCAGTGCCGAATGATTAACCCGGTTCATTCCCGCTGAACGCAGGCTAACCAAGGGTTGCGACGTCATAGCATAGGTCTTGTTGAGGACATCCATGCTCGCCATCATCATCAGGTTATCGCCTTTACGCCAGCGTTCATAACGACGCAGAAAGCGTGTGCTGGCTAAGGGTCTGTTTTCTTGTTTGGTTTGAATGACCAGTTCCGCAAGCGCAGCGGCATCTAACAGACCCGCGTTTACACCTTGTCCGGCCAATGGATGCATGGCATGAGCGGCATCGCCACATACCGCGAAACGCTCTGAGATATAGTTATTTGCGTATTGAAAACGTAAAGGAACGGCAGCGCGTGGACCAGCCTTCAACATCTTGCCCAGAATGCCGCCTGAAGCTTGCTCCAAAACGAGCAAAAATTCTTTGTCAGCCAGTGCCAGATGATTTTTTGCTGTTGCTGAACTTAAGGTCCATACAATCGAACTCTGTCCATTATTTAACGGTAAAAAAGCCAGTGGACCTTCCTCCAGAAATCGTTGCCAGGCGGTAGACTGATGACTCAACTCAGTACTTACTGTGGCGACAAGACCATCCTGATGATAGTCCCAGCCGGTCACACTAATACCCGCCATCGTTCTTAAAGCGGAATCTCGACCGTCGGCAGCAATAATCAAATCAGCTTCAAGGATTCGACCATCTTCAAGGAACAGCCGTCGCCCAGTTTCGTTAAGCTGCATGCCTACAACTTTTGCAGGACTTATACAATGGGCAGAGTTTAGCGCATCCAGGACATCCCAAAGCGCGGCAACGGTAACTCTGTTCTCAACCAAATGACCTAATTCTGAAAACGCCGTGTCAGCACAATCAAAATGCAATTCGCCATCGCCACGAGCATCCCAAACTCGCATGTCCCGATAAGCACAAACACCACGCTGAATCATACCCGGCCACGCACCCAGCGTTTCCAAGATATTTTGGGAGGCCTTGGTTAAAGCAGAAACACGATTATCGATCGGTTCCTGCGGCCATTGTCTTGCCGGATTAAACCGATCCAGCAATGCAACCTTTATACCCCCATGCGCCAAGGCGCAAGCCGTTGCCGCACCGACCATACCGCCGCCGCAAACGATGACTTGGTAACGCTCTGTCATTATCTTTTACCTGTCATGATAATCGGGGCAAACGACCGGCCAACCCCATCGCATGACGGGTCAACAATGTTTTTGCAGCAGGAAGATGATCCATTAACGCCAGTCCGATGTTTCTTGCAGCGGAAACCGCCAACCAGTCATTGGAAAAAATTCGCACCACACCATCGGTAAAGCTGATAGTTCGGTCATGATCTTTCTGACGTGCGTTTGAGTAAGCGCTCAAGAAATCGGCTGAACCAATATCTTGCTTGGCTTCATGTTGCCTGATGATCATTTCAGCCATCTGCACCACATCGCGCAGACCCAAGTTAAAACCTTGTCCCGCAACCGGATGCAGTTGATGAACCGCATTGCCAATAATGACAGTTCGGGCTGCGGTCATATTTTCTGCGCGTATCAACGACAGCGGAAAGGCGCGCCGGGGAGCGACCAGACTGAATTCACCTAGTTTGTAACCAAAGCACTGCTGAAGCTCCGCTAAAAAGTCTGTTTCGCTACCGGACATTAACGCAGTTGCATCTTCATTGGAACGTGTCCAGACAACCGCACAATGATTTTTATCAACAGGCAGCAAAGCTAAGGGCCCTGAGCGGGTAAACCGCTCGAAAGCGATATTATTATGGGGGAGCGATGATTTTATCGTGGTGACCAGCGCCGTCTGTCCATATTCGGTGACCTGCTGTCCTATTTCAAGCAACTTGCGTACCGAAGAATTGCCGCCATCAGCTCCCACCAATAATTTGGCCGATACGCTAAACGCTTCCTCTCCGCGTTTCAGACTGAGATTGATCATTGAATTACCAGCCATCAAACCGACCAAGCGGGCAGGACAAATAAGTGCTATACCGGCCTCAGCAACCAAACCGGCTACGTGCGCTTCAATATCCCTCGCCGTAATAACATAACCTAATGCATCTACTTGTTCTTTTTGGGCGGAAAGCCTGACTTTTCCAAAATGACCTTGATCGGAAACGTGAATGTTCTTGATAGCTGTGGCGGAATCATGAATACCCTGCCAGATTCCCAGTCGCTCAAACATTTTGACGGTTCCTGCCGCCAAGGCCAAGGCTCTGTCGCCAGCAGGAGAGTCATATTGTTGTTCACGTGTATTCGCTTCAACAATGGCAATCTTCAACCCGGTATTTTTTAAGGCCAAAGCCA
>CANNLO010000061.1 GCA_947505055.1 Methylococcaceae bacterium
TGATACTTTGTACCGTCATGCCGCACGTTTGATTAACCGGGCCGGAGTGATTCCCGCGCCTTGCGACGCGGTCGAAGGTCTGGAACATTTTGATAAGGTCGTCGACATTGATCAAAGTCCGATTGGACGAACGCCACGCTCGAATCCGGCCACTTACACCGGCTTGTTTACGCCGATTAGGGAATTGTTTTCAGCCACCCCCGAAGCCCGTTCACGCGGCTATACACCGGGACGTTTCAGTTTTAATGTCAAAGGCGGGCGTTGTGAAGCCTGTAAAGGCGATGGCGTCATTAAAGTTGAAATGCATTTTTTGCCGGATATTTTCGTGCATTGCGATAACTGCGCAGGTAAACGTTATAACCGGGAAACACTGGAAATTCGTTATAAAGGCAAGACCATCAATCAGGTTCTGAATATGACGGTTGAAGACGCAGCGCTGTTTTTCAGTCCGGTGCCAACGCTGGCCCGCAAACTTCATACTCTAGTCGAGGTTGGTTTAAGTTATATCACCCTGGGGCAAAATGCGACGACCTTGTCCGGCGGCGAAGCGCAGCGGGTGAAGCTTGCCAAGGAACTATCCAAACGCGATACGGGCAAAACTTTATATATACTTGATGAGCCGACCACCGGCCTGCATTTTCATGACATCAAGCAATTATTAACCGTATTGCATACCTTGCGTGATCACGGCAATACTGTCATCGTTATCGAACATAATCTGGATGTCATTAAAACCGCAGACTGGCTTATCGACATGGGCCCCGAAGGCGGGGATGGAGGTGGAACCTTGGTTGCTGAAGGCACGCCGAAACAGGTTTCTGAGAATGAAGCTTCGCATACAGGGACGTATTTGAAACGGTTTTTTGAGTAAGTTTGAAGGCTGATTGTTTTATTTCGTTTGTATGAGACTTTGAAAGGATTTTGCGATGGAATTCCACCCTAGGGTTAAACTGCCGGCTTTATAAATAACCATCCTAATTGTTTCGCAGTGTTCTTAATGTCTGATATTGCGGAAATAGTATTCAAAAGAAAAGCCACCCGGTTACCGCTTCATCCTGCGCGCCTCACTTTTAACAGGCGGGCTTATCCTGTTAAAAGTTTTGGTGTTCGGCGCGGTAAACGGGATCACGCCCCCTACTATTTCATTATTTTTTTATAATAAACATGTATTTCTAAAAAAAGTTAAACGATCAACCTTTTGCCATCGGCCTGGACAATTCAAGATCATTAATCACCGGCTTGGCATTGTAAAAAACCCCAATCACTTTCATCCATGCAGGCAACATCGGCATTGTAATATGTGAGTAACCGTTAAAGTCACAATACTCTTTAACCAGTTTGCTTAACTCGGGCAACTTGGTGTAACAAACCCCGACAAATAAATGATGATCAATTTGATAATCCAGACCTGACATCAAAAACCGTCCATACCAGTTAGTACGAATATTAATGGTTGTCGCTGTTTGTTTTAAAAAGAAATCGGCAGAACTTTGGTCATTGCTTGCAAAAACCGCCTCGGGTACCAAATGCGAAGCGCCCAGCGTAAAAAACAGAGCGTAGGATAACAAAGCATTTCTTAACAGATAAAACAGCAATACATCGGAGGTTTCAAACCAAAGACAGGGCAGCGCTATCCAGAAAATAACATGGAGAATATGACAGCCCAAATCAAAACTATATCTGATGTTTGTTTTATCTTTACGCATTTTTCCTAACAGATACGCAAGTCCCTGCCGTTGAATATCAAATGCCAGAAAACCAATCGCAACCGGAAAAATAATTCCTTGAAGATAGCGGTAATAAAAACCGTGCAAACCGGGAGTATTATCTTTTTCGCCCTTGATCACCGAAAAGATAGGGGCAAAGTCAAAATCGAAATCATGACCAACAATATTGGGATTTTTATGATGAACAATATTGTGTTTGTATTGCCAATAATTAATCGAAAAACCCAGAATGATGACGTTGCCAACATAAGCCAGGACATCATCCAGTCGCTTACTGTTGGTACTCGCATAATGCGCCGAGTTATGAGTGTGCGTCCCAATCCCCAACAAACCGAGCAACAACAGAACTGTAGCTAAAAGCGTCAGCCATAAATTAGTCGAGCTAATAAATAAAGCAATGCCGACTGCGGCAAATACGACGTGTAAAAACAAATGCAGAACTACGATTTTCGTATCTTTCTTATAAAGTCCGCGCATTTTTATTTCTTTTTTTAAGGCGGATAGACTGCTCAGGTAAGGTTTATCTTGTGTTATTTCATTGTTGCTTTGTGTAGTTATTTCCATCTATATCTTGTCGGTGGGGGGATTGAGGGAGAAGCAGATATTTTCCACTTCCCTGAGGGGTAGGCAATAATACATTGATTTAACAATAACGCAAGACACGTAAGCCTTAATGGATGATACTTAGGTCTTCTTCATTCAAAATCTTGCGCATTGACAATGCGAATTCTAAACGCAGCTTCCGCAACAAAACCGCAAAATGCTTTATCAACAACATTTAACTCTGCAAGTTGTTGCATGCTAAAACCTGGATCGATGAACGCCGACTTTATCAAGATAAGTTCAGATGCAGAAACAGTATGAGCCAACCAAGCCGACAAACTGTCCGAAGTAATATCCCAACTTGCCGCTACGCCAGCATTGTCGAGCTCCTTAATATCCGGCAACCAAATTACAGTTTTGCCACTGTTTGACAAACCATGGATCTCAGCGCTGTTAGTGGCAATAGTAAACTCGGCTTTAAGTCCTTTAAACATTAAGGCCATTTGCTGCATGGCTAAAATCGCCATGTGATGAGCAGTGAGATCATCAAAACACCAGTATTGTTGTGCGATTCTGACCTGGTTGGCAAACGCACCACCGCCGGGAACGAGGACCACAGACCGCCCCTGATAATTCTTTTCTATTCGATCCAGGCAGTTTAGCAATTGATCAGAACCGGACAAACTACCGCCCAGTTTGATAACAATCATGGCCGGCTAAATTGTCGCAATAAATCCAGCATGGCAGCCGCCTTGTCGAAACTTTCCTGGTATTCATCTTCATCAACCGAATCATTAACAATGCCACCGCCCGCCCAAAAACGAATAGTGCCGGCTGAATGCACTAGAGTTCTTATGGCAATATTCGTGTCCATGTTGCCATTAAAACCGATATAACCAATCGCGCCGCAGTAGACGCCACGCCGGTTGGGTTCAAGTTCTTCAATCACTTCCATCGCCCTGATCTTGGGAGCGCCGGTAATCGAACCGCCGGGGAAACAGCTTTTCAACAAATCCATCGCATGCCGATCGTCAGCCAATAGCCCGGTTATCGTACTAACCAGATGATGGACTGTAGCGTAGCTTTCTACATCGAATAATTTGGGTACTTTGACCGAACCATTTTTACAGGTTTTACTGATGTCATTTCGGAGCAAATCGACAATCATCAAATTTTCTGCACGGTCTTTTTTGCTGGCTCCCAGCGCTTTAATCTGCTGCTGATCATCTAAATAATCCTGCTTTCTTGGCCGGGTGCCTTTAATAGGTTTAGTCTCAACAACACCGTTGATAAGCTTTAAAAAGCGTTCCGGCGAGGAACTTAAAATCTGAACTTCGGGTAAATTAAGATAACAACTAAAAGGCGCCGCGTTTAATTTACGCAAAGTTTGATAAGCAACCCAAGGATCTCCTTGGCAAACGGCAGTAAATCGCTGAGCAAGATTTACCTGATAACAATCGCCTTCCTTGAGATAATGCTTGATCCGATTGAAGGCATGGATATAAGTATCCTTATCCATATTAGATTCAATCTCGCTGACGACCTTAAAGGAGCCAGCCTTTTCTGGTGGCCTTAATTGACTGAAATGGCTGAGCAAATCTTGCCATTTTTGTTCATCACAGGAACCGGCCAGATAAGATTGTTGTTGTAAATGATCGACAATAACAGCCCAGGAATAGATGCCCACCGCCATTTCAGCAATATGTTCCGCATCCTCCGCTGTTGCCGGCAAATGTTCCAACCGGCGAGCCAAATCATAAGAAAAATAGCCGATAGCTCCGCCGTTGAACGGTAAATGATCAGCTAAATTTAAGCCCGGGAATTGTTCCAACTGCCGCTTAACCAGATCAAACGGATTTTCAGTTGATTTGATAGTCTCGCCATTAACTGTAATCTTGGTTATTTCACCCTGTGTGACCAGGGTACATAAAGGCTCAGCCGCAATGATATCGTAGCGTCCTTGTGCACTATGGGGAAAACCACTGTCCAGGAAAACTGCCCAAGGCTGATCTGCGTATACGGAGAAAAGCTCTGAACTATCAGGGAAATAAGGAAGAGCAGCAATACGTTGAGTCGATGACGGCATTTTTATGAGCGATTGGTACTGCGGTTTGCATTAACATTGTGATAAATAAAAATATCACTACGAAGACACGAAGCACGCAAAGTCATAGTTCTTTACGTCTTTGTGAGGAAGAAACTATTTCCCCATAAACTGTCCAAAAGCACGACTGCCTTGACCGGTTTTAATCGTCGCTATTACTTTAAGTGTTCTTGCATCAAGCACCGAAACATTATTGTCAAACCAATTGGCCACGTATACATGTCGATCATCGATATGAGTGCTAATGCCTTCGGGTTTATCGCCCACGGTAATCTGGGCAATTTCCTTTAAGGTTTGCGTATCGATCACAGAGACCGAGCCATCTTCCTGATTGGTCACTAACAATCGACTGTCATTAAGTGCCAAAGCAGTTGCATAAGGCAATTTATTAACTTTCACGGTCGCAACCGGTTTCATGCTCGCTGCTTCCAAAACCGTTACATCATCGCTTTTGACATTGGCAACATAAATACGCTCACCCCTGCCATCAATGGTCAGTCCAAACGGATGCTCACCAACCTGCGCTGTATTCTGCACAGTCATTTTATTCAAATCAATCCTGGACACCGAATTACTGACCCGGTTGGCAACGTACAACCAGTGATTGTCCGGACTAACCACCAGACCGGAGGGCGATTCGCCAACGGCTATAGTTTTAAATAGTTGTAGACTTTCTGCATCAACCACAGAAACCGTATTTTTATACCAGTCCGCAACATAAATACGTTTGCCATCCGCGCCCACCGCAATACCCAAAGCACCATTGCTAATCACAACCTTGGCAATGACTTCACGTTTTTTTGTATCAACAACCGCAAAGCCATTGGCTTCTGGTGTACTGACATAGAGCTTGGTGCCGTCAGGAGCGACTGCAATTCCGGCCGGTTTACCGGAAACAGAAATAGTATCAATAACCTTGCCCGAGTCCGTATCAATAACGGAAACACTATCACCCAGTTGATTGGTGATATAAGCGTAGGGCTGAGCGACTGCCGGTATAGCTAAAAAAGCGGCAGCGAAATAAATCGCTACCGCTTTAAGGTTCACTTGGAACATTGATTAGCCTTACTTTTCAGCCAAGGCTTTAAGATTTTGCAAACCCGCCTTCAAGATGGCTGTAACCGCAGAATTGGCAGCTTCTTCGTTCATTTCTTCCGGTGGATTGTTATTCATGTAAGCACGGTAGTAACCGGCTTTCCAGGAAACTACAGTACTGCCGCCTTGCTCAGTTAAATCAATGCTGGCTGCATAATTATCTACTGGTAAAGCAGGAACTTTTTCTTCAACACCGGCGTGAGTGATGGTTTTAGCCGTGCTCATTTCAGTGATTTTATAGGCGTAAGACATTGCCTTATCGTCATGTTTTTTTAATTCTTCGGTAACTGTGCCACCGTCTTTTAAAGTCAAAACTCTAATCGCACCTTTAGTATTGCCACCCTCAATTTTTGTACTTTTAATACCCGGCAACCAGGACATATCGCCAAAATCTTTAATGATAGCCCAGACTTTATCAGCAGGTGCGTTGATGGTGATGTCTTCTTCAACTTTTTGACGCACAGGACCATGAGCACTGACTAGCGAGGAAAAAGAGAACAGTAAAACTGAAATAAATAAAATGATTTTCTTCATATTGACTTACCTTTCGGAAACATAAAAAACTAAAACCGCCATTATATGACAACAAGCGACTGCAAGCATCAGCTTAACTGATTAAAATTCTGGAACATAAAAATAGATTTTAGATTATTGGATGCATAAGCAAAGTTTCATAGATCAGAAAGCCGTATTTAGAAACAGCAAATTGGTGTAGGAATTCTTAGACGCCCTACAGCATCTTAAAGTTTGTTATTTATTTTCAATAATAGCCAGTCGATCAGATTCGATTCCAAGTAACAACTGCCCTTTTATCAGCCCAACCAATTCCTGCCCCGCCATTTTAAAACGCCAGCCGTGCAGCAAAGGACATTCTTCGTCGTCATTAAACATCAATACTTCAAGGTCCTTACGTGTCGCAAGAATCATTGGGTTTAATGAATTTTCTTCAGCACGCACTCTGACCAATGCCGTTAAAATATCCAGGATAGCTTCTTGCTGCTGGGTTTTCTTGGCAGGTCTGCCATTTTCATTCAAGGGTATCGGCAAACGATTTTTGGCTTCGGTAATTAATTGGCACAATTCTGCGCCATGACGGTTAACCGCCCGCTCATTAATGCCACGAATATCGGCTAATTCACTGACTGATTCCGGCTGAAGTTTGGCCATGTCAAAAATCATCTCATCACGCAACAGCCAGCTCTTGGGACGATCCTCGGTTTGCGCCAGCTTTTCCCTCCATCCGGCCAAGGTCTGAACAATTGATAATTGCTTGCCAGTCAGTTTATTTTTACCTTTTATTTTCAACCAGGCTTTTTCAGGCTTGACCTCATAAAGATCGGGATTCGACAGGTCTGCAAAATCTCTATCCAACCAGTCGGTCCGTCCCAATTCAGCCAGCTTCTGCACCATCATTTGATAGATTTTGCATAAATAAATCACATCATCCGCAGCATATTGAATTTCAGCGTTACTTAACGGGCGCTTGCTCCAATCTGCACGGGTATGCGCCTTGTTTAAGTTAACATTCAACAAACTGGAAACCAGCATCGCATAGCCCGGATTCTCCTGAAAACCCAATAACGGCGCGGCTATTTGAGTATCAAAAACCGGTTCGGGAAGTTTTCCTGTTAATTGATAAAAAATCTCCAGATCCTGCCTGCAAGAATGAAACACTTTGACAATTGATGTGTCATAAAGCACTTCAAAAAGAATATCCAAAGACGGCAAGGCAATGGGATCAACACACACTACCCATTCTGGCGTTGCAATTTGCAACAGACAAAATTTGGGATAATACGTTTTCTCCCTTAAGAACTCGGTGTCCAGGGCTAGCCAGGACTCTTTTTTTATTTGCTCACACAGTTTAGCCAACTGATCTGGTGTATTAATGTATTGAATAGTTGTCATATAGTTAAACGTGGAGTCATGGGCAACCGTAAAGTGCTAATGGCATACGGTTAAATGGTTATTTTAGTTTCAAGAATAGACCTGAAGTGTATATTCGCTTAAGAACTATACACCAAGCTGTTAGTTTAACTCTCGATAGTTGTAGCGTCAGATCCTGCCGCTTTCGGTTTCCCGCGTCGGTAATAGTTGTTGCCGCGTTTTTTATTACGTGCCTTTACGCGTTTGATATCGAGTTTATGCTGTTTTATTTCTACTGATTTTAAATGTAAAAATATATCCTGCGGCATCTCATCCGGCAATTCAACAAGCGTATAGTCCCCCTGAACATTTGCCTTAATATAGTTCTTATCTACCCCCGACTCATCAGTCAATACTTTTTTGATTTCTTCCAGGGTAATCTGATGGTTAGAACCTACGCCCAAACGATAACGAACCATCTTAATAGATGGTTGATTTATAATTATTTCAATCGGTTTCAAGTCCATTACATTATTTGTGTTGAGGCTCATATATTTTTTTATAACAGGCCTAAGCAGATCTTAAAGCGCTTCAGAGTCTATCTTGATGAATTTCAACGAAAGCTTCATCACGCAACTTCCTTATCCAAAGCTCTGTTTCCTCTTCAATTTTTCGTTTACGTATGGCTTCTCTGATCAGGTTCTTTTTAAACTCACTGCTATCATCCTTATTTTCACGACCTAGAACCTGGATGATGTGCCAGCCAAATTGCGTCTGCACCGGCTCGCTTATTTCATTAATACCCAATTTCGACATCGCTTCTTCAAACGGTTTTACCAAATCGCCAGGCCCCACCCAATCTAAAGAACCGCCTTTTAAAGCAGAGCCTTTGTCATCTGAATGCGCTCTAGCCAGTGCAGAAAATTCGTCGCCATCAGTCAGCCGCGCTTTTAATGCCAACAAGCGTTTTTTGGCTTCAGCATCGTCAACCAGTTCATTGGTCTTAACCAAAATATGCCTTACTTTGGTTTTCAAAATCGTATGGTTTTCCGTACCTTTAATTTCCACCATTTTGATGATGTGAAAACCGCTGGGACTACGAATGGGTTCAGATACTTGCCCTTGCTTAAGCTGTTGAATGTCATTAACAAACAAAGTTGGAATCTCACCACGGGTACGCCAACCCAAATCGCCGCCCTTTAAGGCATTGGCATCATCTGAAAAACTAATCGCAGCCTGGGTAAAATCTTCTCCCCCGCGAAGTTTCTTGACCAGATCATCTGCTTTGGCTATCGCTTTTTGTATCTCTGATGAAGAGGCGCCTTCTTTGACTGCAATTAAAATATGCCCCAAATGGAATTGAGTTGATTCTTCACCAACTTTGTCCTGCGTTTCCATGTAATGCTCGACCTCTCGGTCAGTCACTTTGATACGCCCGCCTATTTCTCGTCCGCGTAATTGATTTATGATGATTTCATTGCGCATATTATCCAGAAAACTCTGGTAGCTAATGCCCTGCCCTTCAAGTTCAGACCTAAACGCATCCACGTCCATATTATTTCTTTTGGCAATATCGGCAGCGGAACTATTGAGCATCTCTTCGCTGACCGTTATCCCTGCCTTTTCAGCTAACTGCCTCTGGAGCTTGTCAACAATCATTTTTTCCAGAACCTGTTTACGCAGCACATAAGCAGGAGGCACGGCCGATTTACTTTGCTGAATTCTTTGCTCAATGACCAAAACCTCCTTTTGCAATTCCCCCTCTAGGATAACGTCATCTTCAACAACCGCAACAATGGTATCAAGCACTTCAGCCCGTACTAAAAAACTGCAAAACAACAAATGACTTAACAGTAAGGCGACAATGATTTTTTTAACGTTTTCTATTCTGATCATTTTTGGGTTTTCCGATAACCATAAATTTGCTTTTCAAAGAAGGTATCCAGCTTTTCTCCAAATCCGCTTAAGCCTTTAAACTCAACTTCAAAAAAAATGCCGGACTGCGCTACACCGGAAGCATTGACGATAGTGTTGGCAGCAGTAATATTAGGATTTCCATTAACCAGAACACTGTTAACCCAGCGCCGTCCAATGATACGGAAAGCCCAGCAACAGTTCTCTTTTTCCACGCCGATAAAGCTTTCCTGGGTTGTGTCATTCAACAAAGAATATGTCCAGCGCCCAATAGCTGACCATTCGTTATAAACCGGCCAGTGAAAAGACACATCACTTTGTACGATATCATAAGGTCTTGTTCCCTCCAGTTCCTTCGGCACTGGAATAAGCGTATTTTTTCTGTAACGATAGCCCACATTAAAAATCTCACCCGGCAAATTCGGGTCAGGCTTATTAAGATAATGCAAGCCAGAAGTATGCCTGACAATCTCATTCAATTGCGGATCCCATTGGGTTCCTGTGGTGAGCGATATATGGTCCGTCAAACCGGCATTAAGCTCAGTGACCAGGTTTGAAAACTTATTGGTTTCTACCGGATATTTTAATGATTCAACCACATTGGAAGTTAAGGTAACCTCCCTGTTCTGAAAATACGCAATCTCACCAACACTCAGTTTCAGCCTTTCCTTACCTGACTTGGCATCAACCAAGCGAGTTGTTAACGCAGCTGTCAACTGATTGGCATCCTGAACCCTATCTGTTCCGCTAAAACGATTCTCCAAAAACAAACTGTTAAATGACGAGTCGATCAAACCTGTATCAAAGATGGGAATGTTGCTCTGATCTACCCTGGGAACATACAAATAAAATAATCGTGGTTCCAGTGTGTGCAGGTAAGATCTATCTGAAAAATTGACATCTCTTTCAAAATACAATCCGCTATCCGTAGAGACAATAGGTAACGTCCTTGAAATACTTGTTGAACTGCCTACTATAGAAGGATCGCTCAACAAATACTGGGTTGATTGCAAGGAAAGCTTGGGCGTTACAAAACTGCCTGCCGTTTTCAAGGGAAAGCTGACGGAGGGTTTAATGTTAGTGCGCTGCGCATTAACTAAAACATCCTGCTGAAAATAAACATACTCTGCATCCATTAAGGTATTTAACGGCATGAAGTCAAATGCGTGGTTCAAATTCAGGTTAACTTGCGGTAATCTCCGATACGGAATCCCCGCTGGTGTAATCGCGGGATCGATCGATTGATAACTATCGACATGGCCTCTTAAAGCACCCCAGGTATCCGTATAAGCAAGATTAGCCTGACTTAACAAAAAACTGCTGTAAGTCGAAGTACTTAGCGCATTACCCAAATCTGAAAAATAATCTTTGTCAGACACATTATTCAAATCCAGATTAGAACTGATGTGAGAATTCAATTGTATAGTGTTCTTGATTGCTACTACATACCTTGATCTATTAAGAAGATCGTCATTGGGCATATACTCGACATTCGCAACCCCATTGGACATCTCGGTCAAATAGCGAAAAGTCCCTCCCAATAAGGGCCCTCTTTTCGAAAAATAACGGGGTCGGAAAGTCGCGTCATAATTTGGCGCTATATTCCAATAATAAGGCGCAGAAAAAATAAAGCCACTTCTATTCGTATTGCCAAAATTAGGCGCCAGAAAACCGGAAAGCCTTCTGTTGTCTATCGGAAAACCAATATGAGGTGTATAAAACACTGGCGCGCCTTTAAACTCAAGCCAGGCATTTCTGGCAGAACCCTGGCCTGTCGCTTTATTCATCTTCAATTCACTGGCATGCATGACCCAGTCCTGATTACCAGGGCGACAACTGGTATAAGCAACGTCTTGATATCGAGACAAGGTGCTACTTTCCCTATGAATTGTTTTTGCACGACCTCTAAGTCGCGAAGCAGGCGAAATAAACAGCGCTTCTCTAAGTTTTGCCTGATCAGAATTAATATTAATCGAAGCCGACTCACTGTGCAGTGCCAGTTCCTCATCACTGTAATAAACACTACCTTGTAAATCCAAGGCGCCGGAAACATTGTCATAGCTGGCTTTTTTTGACACAGAACGCTGATCGGCGTGCATCATTTCAACGTTGCCGGTATAGCTGTAAATTTCATTTTCAAATACTTCAGCATAATTGGAATTAATATCCAAAGGCATCGCATCTTTCGAGTTATTCACAAGCAGATTTTTCATGGTCCCTCTGGGTGCCATGCAGTTCTGCCAGGGATCATTTTTAAGTTGCGCTTTAATATTTTTAAAAGTTTGCTCCTCATTATAATCAAATGCGGGAGTGAGTAAATTCAGGCCAGAAGCGCTTGTTTCAATGATACGAGCCTGCCCTTTTGGGTCAGAACCCGCCAGTTTGCAATCCCAGTTCTGATCAGCAGTCTTGGCATCACAAGTCCAGCCTGGACGATTAACTTCTGTTTGAAGCGTGTTTTTGGTATTTGAATCGGCTGATGGCTGGATTGCAGGACTTGGCTCAACCCCGGCTGGTTCCTTATCAGTTTTAGTATAATTGGGTGTTGGCGGAGTACTTTGTTGCTTAATAGCAGACACCGCAGGTGCCTGCTGCGGTTCTAATCTTTCTGCGGTTACCGAAACGGCTTTTGTGTCAACCGACTGAGCTTCTGGAACAGCAACATCCTGAGACTTAGGCTCCGGGGAAACCACTTCAGGAACCTTTTCCGCATTTACCGTTACCGGCTTGTTGACCACAGGAGATTGGGAGACATCATCAAACCGAATGCTGTCTGGAGTCTTTACTGTATTGACTTTATCAACCGGCTTTTTTTCGCCGGTACAAACCCACTCTTTGCTATCTTTGCTTTGCTCACAATTCCAGATTGCTTCATTTGCAATGCTGACAGGGACATAAATAGAAGGTAAAAAAAACAGTAATAAGCGGCGGCGCATAGGTAATGTCAAGTTTAGTAGCGTAATGAATCATAAATCGAATAAAATGCCGGACGTTAATTTTACCTCACTACCCCCTGATTATACTAATCTATCCTAAACATCATGATGCCTGAAGACTTAAGAACAATCTCAATGTTCGATTGGCTGGAAAACGATTTGCTACTTAGCATAAGACACTGCGAACCAGCTTCCAGCGATGCAAGTTTCCGACGTTATTTCAGGATTCACACAACAACCGGGCGATTTATCGTCATGGATGCACCTCCAGCGCAGGAAAATATTGTGGCTTTCATCAAGGTTGCCAAGTTATTTGCCAGCTCTCAAGTAAACGTCCCGGATATTTTCCAACAAAACCTGAGTGACGGTTTTCTGCTGTTGGAGGATTTTGGCAGCCAACCTTTTTTGGATCAGCTGAATGTCAATACCGCAGAGGCTTTATATCAAAGCGCTTTCGATAGCTTATTCCAACTGCAAAGCCAAACTTCCTTACACGACTCAGATCTCCCCTGCTATGACCAGGCCCTGTTGCACAGAGAGCTGGGAATTTTTGAAGAATGGTTTTCAGGCCAACTTCTTGATATTGAAATACCGGAAATACTCTGGAGTCAGGTTCGCAGCCTGCTTACCTCTTCGGCATTGGAACAACCAAGCACTTGTGTGCATCGGGATTATCATTCCCGCAACCTGATGGTCTTAGACAACAACTCACCCGGCGTCATCGATTTTCAGGATGCAGTTATTGGCCCGATTACCTATGATTTGGTGTCCTTATTGCGTGATTGTTATATTGCCTGGCCAGAACATCAGATCGAGCACTGGCGAAATAACTATTTCACTCGTCTCCGGCAAGCTGAGCTTGTTTCGTGCGATGCCAAACAATTTACACGCTGGTTTGACCTGATGGGGCTACAACGTCACCTTAAAGCCATCGGCATCTTTTCACGTTTGCATTTGAGAGATGGCAAGTCAAACTATCTGGGCGACATTCCTCGCACACTAAACTACGTGACCTTGGTTTGTGAAACTTACCCTGAACTTAGCGAATTCAACATTTTTTTACATGAGCAGGTACTGCCAAATCTGAGTGCAGTCGAAGCATGAAAGCCATGATCCTGGCCGCAGGACGCGGCGAGAGAATGCGTCCGCTCACCGACAACACCCCCAAGCCTTTGCTTCAAGCCGCCGGTAAACCGCTAATCGAATACACCATCAAACAACTGGTCAAGGCCGGTTTTGATGAGATAGTCATCAATCATGCGCATCTTGGTTTGCAAATAGAAACCCAACTGGGTGACGGCAAACAATTTGACGCGAGCATCAGCTATTCAGGGGAAGGCGAACAGGCATTGGAAACCGCAGGTGGCATTATTAATGCCCTACACTTATTGGGTAATGAAGTCTTTCTTGTCGTCAATGGCGATATCGCTACCGACTTTTCATTTGCCGAACTTAAAAACCAAACTGTTGATTTGGCGCATCTGGTGTTGGTCGATAATCCCGAACATCACCTTGAAGGAGACTTCGGACTGGATAATAACGGCCAGGTCATCTCAAACAGTAACGAAAAATTTACTTTTAGCGGCATTGGTTTATATCGCCCCGAACTGTTTTACAATATTGCCGCCGGCCCCAGTAAACTAGGGCCTTTATTACGTCTAGCCATCACCGACAATCGGGTTTCAGGGCAAAAAGCGAATGGTTTCTGGATGGACATAGGCACACCGGAGCGCTTGCAAGAACTGGATTTTTATTATTCTCAACTTAACCCATAAACAAGCTGATACTGTGGTGACTGCGTTATTTGATAAATGAAATGAGCTACCTTGACCGGAATAATTGATGAATTTTGATGTTTTCAATGGTGATGCCGATGGCATTTGCGCGCTGCTACAATTGCGTTTGGCTAAACCACAGTCAGCGCAACTGATTACCGGCGTAAAACGCGACATAAATCTACTGAACAAATTTACTGTAAACGCAGGCGATCAGGTCACGGTACTTGATATTTCGCTGCAAAAAAACAGTTCGCAGATTGCTGCATTTTTAAAACAGGGCGCGCATATTTTTTATGTTGATCATCATCAACCCGGTGACATTCAACAACACCCGAACTTTACAACACTGATTAATACCGATAGCACCGTCTGCACCAGTCTGCTGGTGAATCAATATTTGCACGGACAATATCCTTTATGGGCAATCACTGCGGCCTTTGGCGACAACTTAATTCGCAGCGCCGAACAACTGGCTGCCACACTGAATCTATCGCAAAGCAGTCTCGAAACTCTTAAGAATCTGGGCATTTACATAAACTACAACGGCTACGGCAGTTGCCTGGCTGACCTGCATTTTGCGCCAGATAAACTGTATCTGGAAATGGCTGGTTTCAAATCACCACTGGATTTTATCAGCGACAATACTGAAATGTTTCGGCTACTTGAACAGGGCTATCAGGGAGACATGCTGAACGCCCGGCTTATAAAGCCTGAATATCAAAGTCACTCTGTTTGCCTAACTCTTTTGCCGGATACCATCTGGGCAAGACGGGTGAGCGGTGTGTTCGGCAATTATCTGGCAAATCTTAATCCAACCAGAGCCCATGCAGTCATCATCCATAATCAGGATGATACTTTTCAGGTTAGCGTCAGATCTCCATTATGCTATGGAATCTTTGAAAATAGAGCCGGCGCCGACCAACTATGCTCGATTTTTCCTAGCGGTGGCGGACGCAAAGCGGCAGCCGGCATTAACCATCTGCCCCGAGATCAACTGACTTTTTTCATCCAAAAGTTCAAAGATTTTTATTGTTAAGTATTTATTTTCATCCGCTTTCATCTCAGGCCTAATTGCATTTTTACAGTAATCAAGCAACTACCGAAGCCTGCTTAATCGCCCAAGCGACATCAACAGCCTGGCGATTTTCTTTGACATCATGCACCCGAAACATCTGTACACCTGCCATTACACCTAAAGCCGTAGTGACTGCGGTAGCGGTAACCAGCTCCGAAGGTTCCGAAACATCACAAATAGCCCCCATAAAGCGTTTGCGACTGGTGCCTAATAATAGTGGAAAACCTAACGCTACCATCGCATCCAGATTTGCCAACAAATCAATATTATCCTGCTTGCGCTTGCCGAAACCTATGCCCGGATCAATCGTAATCGCTTCTTTTTTTACACCCGCTTTCAGGGCTGCCTCAATACTTTCCTTCAACGCCTCAAGCACTTCCATAACAACATCGATGTAATACGGGTTATCCTGCATGGTTTTTGGTGTTGCCAGGCTATGCATCAAAATAATCGGCACACCGGTTTGCGCCGCCAACGTCAGAATCGAGGGATCCACCCTGCCTCCTGAAACATCATTGATAATATTGGCTCCGACATCCAGCGCCGCTTTGGCGACTTCACTTAAAGTTGTATCAATACTGATTAAAACATCATCAGCCAACTGCTGCCTGATCGCCTGAATGACCGGAATGACACGCTGAATCTGCTCCTGAGCTGTAACCGAATCAGAGCCTGGACGGGTTGACTCACCACCGATATCGATAATATCCACACCTTCAGACAACATCAGTTCGACTTGCTGAATCGTTTCGTCAAGACTCGAGAATTTGCCGCCATCAGAAAAACTATCCGGCGTAACATTTAAAATCCCCATTATCAGAGGTTTGTCGGTGTATAGCGTATTTATGCCAAAGACCAGCTTGGAACTGTCCCTGTGTTTAAGTTGGCTCATCATTTCTTAAAAGCTCCTGCTGTCAAAATTAGCGGTTTGATTGATGTATAATAACCAAATGTTTTTGACTATGATTAAATTTAATGGATAAACCTCGATTAGCCTGGGCCATCACCGGCTCCGGTCATTATATAAAAGAATGCCTGGACTTCATGCTGACCCTGGACGATGTTGACGTCTATCTAAGTTTGGCAGGAGAAGAAGTGTTAAAAATGTACGGCATCACTCTCGAGGATATCCGCAAAAAAATGCCTGTTTACCGGGACAAAACCGCATCAGCGCCACCGGTCGGTCATTTTTACAAAGGCTATTACCACACTTTTGTGATGGCACCGACCACTTCAAATACGGTCGCAAAATGCGTACTGGGCATTGCCGATTCACTGGTAACCAATCTTTATTCGCAGGCCGGAAAATGCCGGATACCCAGCATTGTCTATCCTTGTGACATTGCTCCGGAAATGGAAACCACCGCGCCGAGCGGCAAAGTGATGGTTTATCCACGCAAAATCGACCTGGAAGGCACCGCCAAATTACGCAACTTCAAATACACAAGCGTCGTTGACAGTGTTGATGAACTAATCAACACTGTTAAAAAACGTTTAGCTACCTTGTCATGAGCGAACACATCCTTTTCCTGACCGGCAAACTAGCTGAAAAACAGCTGCATAATATTCTGGAAAAAATGCAGCCAGACTTCACCTACTCCGTGCATCAACTAGGACTCAAAGTCGCGGCACTGATGACCGCCGACATGATTAGTAGGCGCTTGACCGACACCTTTGGCGCCGACCGCATACTGGTTCCGGGGCGTTGCCGTGGAGATCTGGAAGCCCTATCCAAAGATTTGGGCATACCGATAAGCCGAGGCCCGGACGAACTTAAAGATTTACCGCTGTTTTTTGGCAAAGCGGTGCACAAGCTTGATTTAAGTCGCTACAGCGTCAAAATCTTTGCCGAAATCGTTGATGCGCCCAATGTCAGTGTCGAAGAGGTGGTCAAACGCGCCAACTACTACAAGCAAAATGGCGCTGATGTCATTGACATAGGCTGCTTGCCAAGCACTGATTTTCCGCATCTGGAAGACATTATCCGCACCCTTAAACAGGAAGGTTTTACCGTCAGCATCGATTCGCTGGAAGCCGAAGACTTGCTTAGAGGCGGCAGAGCTGGCGCTGATTACATGCTCAGTCTGCACGAAAGCACCTTGTGGGTGGCTGACGAAGTAGCGGCAATCCCGATTTTAATTCCTGAAACGCATGAAGATCTGGCCTCACTGGATAGAGCCATTAAAATCATGCAAGCCAAAAACAAAGCTTTTATTGTCGATCCGATCTTAGACCCACTGCACTTTGGCTTTACCCAATCCATAGTACGTTATCATGAAGTCAGAAAAAAACATCCAGACATTGAAATGATGCTGGGAGTCGGCAACATTACCGAGCTGACCCATGCCGATACCGCCGGTATGAACGCTTTGTTGCTGGGCATCTGCTCAGAACTCAACATCAACAGCATTTTGGCTACCGAAGTCAGCCGTCATGCCTGCCGGTCGATTAAAGAAGCCGATCTGGCGCGGCGTATCATGTTTGCCGCCAAAGAACAGGACCGATTACCCAAGCATATTGATCCCGGCTTAATGGCCTTGCATGAAACATCGCCCTTCCCGTATAGTCTTGAAGAAATCAAGGAACTCGCTGCACAAATCAAAGATCCCAGTTTCCGCGTTCAAATCAGTACAGATGGCGTACATATTTTTAATCGAGACGGTTTGCACAGCGCTACGGATCCCTTTGAGTTGTTTCCAAAACTGCAGGTCGAAAATGACGGTGGTCACGCTTTTTATCTGGGCGTGGAACTGGCCAGAGCCGAAATTGCCTGGCAATTGGGGAAACGTTATACCCAGGATCAAGCTTTGCAATGGGGTTGCGCAACGACAAACACCGAAGCCACAGTCGACCTTCACTCTTTTAAACCGGCTGGAAACACTTTGAAGAAATCTTAGCTAGGGAGGTCATCGCCCATCAAGTAGCTAAAGGTGGGCGATGCCTACTTGAGTGCTTTATAAACATCCAAAGCTGGCTTTGAACCTCAAAACATTACACTTGTTTAATTTTTGCTGCTTAATATTTACCATGATTCAAGAAACCATTGTCATTACCCAAAACGCCTCAGGTCTGGCTCATATCGCCCCGATGGGAATTCATGTCTCCTCTAGCGGCGATGAATTTATCATTTTGCCGTTTCGCCCCTCAACCACACTTAATAATCTGCTGGAAACCAAAACCGCTGTGCTCAACTATTGTGATGATGTGCGAGTGTTTGCCGGTTGCCTGACCGGGCGGCGCGACTGGCCCTTAAAACCGGCGGAAAAAATCAGCGGTCAGGTACTTCAGTGTGCGCTGGCGCATACCGAAGTTGAACTGGTGCGCGTTGTCGATGACGAGACCCGGCCAAAACTGATCTGCAAAGCCGTCCATACCGCTAATCACCAGCCTTTTATGGGCTTTAACCGCGCCCAGTATTCGGTACTGGAAGCGGCGATCTTAATCAGCCGATTATCTATGCTGCCGCTGGAAAAAATACAGGCAGAAATCGACTACTTGCGCATCGGCCTGGAAAAAACCGCTGGCGATCGCGAACTGGAAGCCTGGGCCTGGTTGATGCTCGTCATTGAAGATTATAAAGCAAGCCTGACCCCAGTTGGAGTTATTGCATGACAGGCATGCTGGCCAGCGTCAACAGCATAGAAGAAGCTGTTTTGGTGCTTAACGAAAACGTCGATATTATTGATTTAAAACAACCGGATTTAGGCGCTTTGGGCGCCCTGGATACCGGTCTTGTTAAA
>CANNLO010000062.1 GCA_947505055.1 Methylococcaceae bacterium
ACTGGAATTTTATTTTGGCCTCTTATTTCTGCTACAAGTAACAAGTCGAGATATGGAATAACCTTGGACTTAAACAAATTTTTTAGCTTTTTTTGAGTTTGTTCAAACAATCTTATTTCTGAAGGGTATTTAATTTTTGTTCGATAATGAGTTAGCCAGTGTTCAAAATCTTTTTGTATTTGTTTGTCTGTTGCCGATAAGTTGATTGTGATATGAGCTATCTTGCCTGAATCGAAATATTGATCTTGCTTGATATGGAAATCAATAGGTGTGTTTCCTGTGTCATTTGGATCGCCCCAACTGTAATATTGTTCGTCGTTACAAATATCCAATATATTTTTTAGATTATTTGCAATTGACCACAAATGAGTGCATTTAAGGCTGTCTACTGAAGCTGTAGAAAATGGATATTTTGCTAATTGTTTTGCTGATAGTGATTTACTCTCTAAGTCTATTGGATCCGACTCCCAAGGTCTTTCAATAACTCCAGAAGCACTTAAAGCCTTTATTAATGAAAATAACGGATCAATGTCGGTTAGGCGGATTCCTGGCTTTAGTTCTTCGGGCGATACTTCAGTTGATGCCTCAGTTGATGCTTTGGATTTGCGGAGTTTTTTGGCTAGTTTTTTTTGTAAAAGACCTCTGTAATATGATCTGACTTCAAGTTGCCATATCCAGTCTACGGGGGGCATTTCTTCAAATTCTTTATATAGATCCAAGTTAAACCAAGATGTATCGGCATTTTCTTTTGCAGAAATATTTGTCATGAGTATTATTTAGTCAGATTGATGGAGTGTAAGGAAATTATTGGTCAGAGAGTCATTCTTAAATAATTTCTGAGGGACAGTTTAAAAAAGACTGGATCAAAAAGAAGATTTCTCAAGAAAAGTCTTCTTTTTGGCGTGCGGTTCACTTAAGCCATACGAATTATGGTTCTTATATTAATTTGCATTAGTCCTATAACTAGGCGTTATTTGAGGAGGGTTATAATGACTTATGGAGGGATGGTTTCGATGGCTAGTTTAATTTCTAAAAACCAAGGCATCTTAAGGATTTTTTGGGCATGACTTAAGTTGTAAAAGGATTATTCGGGCACTTAAATGTTCTATAGGGTGCTACTAGATTCTCTCTACATCCTAACCCATTCCTAACCCAGCGGGCAAAAAAAAGGCCTTACATTTCTGTAAGGCCTTGATATTATTGGAGCTGGCGATGGGAATCGAACCCGCGACCGGCTGATTACAAATCAGCTGCTCTACCGACTGAGCTACACCAGCAATAATGTGAGTATTATACACAATACTTTTGCTTTTCCTATACCCATTATGAATTATTTCGGTTTTCTTTTAACTTTGTTTTTAATGGTTGAATGAGGTTTTTTTGTAGTTTGTGCGTTGTCTAACCCTGTGTATTTAGTTTTAAAGCGTTGGGTTTTGTCGGGGGTATCAACCGTACCTTTGGGTTGAAAACTTGGAATTAAGTGTTGTTTGCCATTACCTATCAAATCGGCGCGGTTCATTGCTATTAGGGCTTCGCGTAATAAGGGCCAATTTTTGGGGTCGTGATAACGTAAAAAAGCTTTATGTAAGCGGCGCTGTTTAAAACTTTTAGGTATGTCAATGTCATCAGCTTTTCTACTGACTTTACGTAAGGTGTCTTTGCCGGAGTGATACATGGCGGTGGCTATAGACATTGGGGAAGGCAAAAAAGCCTGTACCTGATCAGCTCTAAAACCATTTCGTTTTAGCCATAAGGCAAGATTTAGCATGTCGTTATCGGTAGTGCCAGGATGCGCGGCGATAAAGTACGGGATCAGATATTGCTCTTTGCCTGCTTCTTTTGAATATTGGTCAAACATTTCTTTGAAGCGGTCATAGCTGCCCATGCCTGGCTTCATCATTTTAGATAAAACACCTTGCTCGGTATGTTCTGGGGCAATTTTAAGATAGCCTCCCACATGGTGGGTGACCAGCTCTTTAACATATTCCGGTGATTCTACGGCTAAGTCGTAACGTAAGCCGGAGGCGATGAAGATTTTTTTTATGCCGGGCAAGGCGCGAGCTCTGCGGTACAGTTTAATAAGCGGGGTGTGATCTGTATTCAGATTAGGGCAAATGCCTGGATAAACGCAGGAGGGCAAACGACAAGAGGACTCTATTTTAGGATCTTTACATGCCAGTCGGTACATGTTGGCTGTAGGACCACCCAAATCGGAAATATGGCCAGTAAAGTTTGGCGATGTGTCTCGGATTGCTTCGATTTCTTTGATGATGGAATCTTCAGACCGACTTTGAATGATACGTCCTTCATGTTCGGTGATCGAGCAGAAAGTACAGCCGCCAAAACAGCCACGCATGATATTGACCGAATGCTGGATCATCTCAAAAGCAGGTACATTAGCTTTACCGTATTCTTTGTGAGGTACGCGGGAGTAAGGCAGATCGAATACGCCATCCATTTCTTTGGTGGACAGCGGAATGGGCGGAGGATTAATCCATAGCTGTCTGGTGCCGTGCAGTTGAATCAAGGCGCGGGCATTGCCGGGATTGGTTTCGCCATGCATGACACGCGAGGCATGGGCGTACAAAATCGGATCATCTTTTACCGCTTCATAAGCAGGCAAGCGAATAACAGTTTGTGCGCGTCGATTTCTGAGCAACAGTTTATCAAACTGAATTACTTTTTCACCTGCATCGGTAGATTCAGGTTTTTTATCGCAAGCAGGTTGCTCTTGATAAGGATCGATAGGCACCAATGCGACGCCAGGTTTATCAATATCGGTGGAGTCTTTAACGGCCCAGCCTTCGGGGATTTGTTTGACGAAATGGGCTGTGCCACGTATGCCTTTAAGGTCGGCTATGCTTTCACCATTGGCCAGACGATGGGCAATTTCCACAATTTGGCGTTCGGCATTGCCGTAAACCAACAAGTCGGCTTTGGAATCAAGCAGTACCGATTTTCTAACCTTATCTGACCAGTAATCATAATGTGCTATACGTCGTAAACTGGCCTCAATACCGCCTATGATAATTGGCACTTCTTTGAAGGCTTCCCGACAGCGGTGCGAGTAGACATTGACTGCGCGGTCAGGGCGTTTGCCCGCAGCACCGTCGGGTGTGTAGGCATCGTTGGAGCGAATTTTTTTATCCGAGGTATAGCGATTGACCATGGAGTCCATATTGCCACCGGTCACGCCAAAAAACAGGTTGGGACGACCCAGTTTTCCAAAATCTTTGGCGCTGGTCCAGTCAGGTTGCGAAATTATACCGACTCTAAAACCTTGCGCTTCCAGCAAACGACCAATCAGCGCCATGCCAAAACTGGGGTGATCAATATAAGCATCACCTGTTACAAGAATTACATCGCAGCTATCCCAGCCAAGTTCGTCCATTTCAGACCTGCTCATCGGCAATTCTGGAGCGACACCAAAGCGTTGCGCCCAGTATTTACGGTAGCTAAAAAGGTTGGGTTCGGTTTGTAAGGCGATTGACATTAGGGTTTTATCGAGTTGTTAATGACGCTGGAGTTATGTTTGAAAATTTCTTTTAAATAAGAAATAAAGTCTATCTGGTACAGTTGTTCAAGAATAATGGCTCGGGTTCTCAGATCTTTCATTGAATGAAGTGGTGCTTTATCATTGAAGGCCAAGCCAATAATATTACCCCGGCCTTTAACAGGCAGAAACAAAATTCTCCAATTGAAAGTATTGCCTAGCCATAGGGAAACCTGTTGGAATAAGGGTCTGTTGATACCTCCCCAAAGATTAATAACCAGTATGCCATCCTTTTTCAGTAAAATCTTGCAAGCATCAAAAAATGCATGATTGCAAATCGAAGATGCCATGCCTTCGTGATCAAATGCATCAATAAACATCAGGCTGTATTGTTCAGTTTGGCTCTCGGTACGTTGCCGTACATATTTTGCTCCATCATCAATGATAACTTTTAATCGAGGATCCAGCGGTAAGCCAAAATGACTGCGTGCGATTTTGACCACGCTACTTCGGTATTCTACCGCTTTCAAACGGCATTCCGGAAAATGATGCAATAAATGTTTAGTTAATGAACCGCCGCCCAAACCGATAATCAACGCTTCTTCATCAAGAGTCGGTTTGAATAGTAGCCAACAGGTCATTGCTCGAACATAGTCTAACTGCAGTTTATCGGGTTCCGCAAGTAGCATGCTGCTCTGGCGGGGAGAGGATCCAAAATGCAGGGATCTTATGCCAGCAGTCTCGATAACTTCCAAAATACCGTCATCATCGTGGCTTTCGTGGATGACTCGGCCTTCATATCTGTACATTGAAACGGTAAGTTATTAAAAAATATTAGGTTAGTATTGTAACAGAGAGTAGGAATGAATGAACTTGACTCTAAAATGCAAAATTAAGGTTTTTCGAACATTTCAACCTTGCGGGAGCGATGCTAGGTCGCGACTAAGTTTTTAAGTCGCGATGTAAGTGTCGTTTCCACGATCAGCTTGGAATGGTTAAAACAACCCGGTAATTTTGCCGTCATTATCAATATCAATTTTTTCTGCTGCAGGTACTTTAGGCAGGCCTGGCATGGACATTATATCGCCTGCAATGGCTACAATAAATCCAGCGCCGTTTGCCAGACGAACATCGCGAATCTCAACAACATGACCCGAAGGAGCTCCCTTTGAATTTGGATTGGTTGAAAATGACATTTGTGTTTTTGCAATACAGACAGGAAATTTACCGTAATCGGCATCCCAAATAGCCAATTGAGCTTTAACTTTGGGATTGGCAGTGATGCTGGCCGCACCATAAAGCTTGGTGGCAATGGCTTCTATTTTATTCCAGAGACTCAGGTTTTCATCGTAGACGAAGTTGAAACCAGGTTCACGGTGATCAACGATGTCACTGACTACGTTGGCCAGTTCTTCAGCACCGGTACCTCCTTCCGCCCAATGTTTGGAAACTACACAACTGGCACCCAAAGTTGCACATTTTTGCTGTAGCAGGGTAATTTCAGCGTCAGTATCAAAGGTGAAGTGGTTGATGCATACAACACAAGGTAGCTTGTAATGGTGAGTAATATTGTGGAAATGGCGCTCAAGATTGGCAAAACCTTGATCGAGTGCAATTAGATTTTCAGTATTTAAAGCTTCTTTGGCCACACCACCATGGAATTTTAACGCTCTGATGGTGGCAACTAAAACCACGGCCGTAGGTTTTAAGCCAGACATACGACATTTAATGTCGAGAAATTTTTCAGCACCCAGATCAGCCCCGAATCCGGCTTCAGTTACTACATAATCGGCGAGCTTAAGCGCGGTTTTTGTCGCTGTTACGGTGTTGCAGCCATGAGCGATATTGGCAAACGGTCCGCCATGAATGATTGCGATATTATTTTCCAGTGTTTGTACAAAATTGGGTTTGATGGCGTCTTTTAACAAAGCTGCCATGGAGCCTTGAGCATTAAGGTCTCGGGCATAAACCGGCGTAATTCTGTCAGATTTGTAGCCAATGACGATTCGGCCCAGGCGTGCTTTAAGGTCTTCTCTATTAGTTGCCAGACATAATATCGCCATGACTTCGGAAGCGACCACAATGTCATAACCATCTTCTCTTATATAGCCATTGGCCGGGCCGCCCATGCCGACCACAATGTGTCGTAATGCTCGGTCGTTCATATCGACGACACGTTTCCACTGGATTCGTCTTGGATCAATATCCAGCTCATTTCCATGATTAATATGATTGTCAATTAACGCCGATAGCAGATTATGCGCGATGCCGATTGCATGAAAATCACCGGTAAAATGCAGGTTGATATCTTCCATCGGTACAACCTGTGAATAACCGCCACCCGCAGCGCCACCTTTCATGCCAAAGCAAGGACCCAAGGAAGGTTCGCGTAGGCAGATCATGGTTTTTTTGCCTAAACGGTTCATTGCATCGCCCAGACCTACAGTTGTTGTAGTTTTACCTTCGCCGGCCGGTGTCGGGCTGATTGCGGTAACCAGTATCAGTTTGCCGTCTTGTTTATCGACCAGACTATCGACGTATTCAAGAGACATCTTGGCTTTGTAATGACCATAAGGATCAAGATGTTCGGCGTCGATATCGTATTGTTCTTTCATCAAGCCGATAATCGGTTTCATTTTGGCTTGTTGGGCGATTTCTATGTCTGACATTGGTTTTTTTAAAAATGAATTGATTGGATTTTGGTTAGTGGTCATTTTTTAGTATTTGCAGAATAGCGCTTTCTAGTTCTGTTGGGTCTCTTTGCATTACTCACAACCTACAGAGCCCATTTGTTTTTGTGTGAAAAATATAGACATTAAATAATTAATAATGACTGTTATTGCGACCAAAAGTAGAGACAATAAAAAGCCCTCAGTCAGAGTGATTATGTAAACTGAAAGAAATGCGACTTTGCCAATGACCATTTCTACAATACCACTTGATACTAATCCCGCTATTAAATCTACAGAAAAAAACGACATATTTAGCTGAAATAAAGACTTAGCAATAACACTGATCAAAAGAGCTTTTCTTAATTGGAGTTTTTTCAGGTTTAATAAATAGAGGTCAATCCTCGTATAAATAATGACAAATGTAAATACGCCGCAAACTATTCCAACCCTGTTAATAGTTTGCGGGAACTCCCTCGCCGATAATTGGAAACTACCTGCGGCATTTAGCCAAACAAGCAGCGTCCATTTAAGCAATAGGATAAATTTCATTAACTATAAACCGGAAACCGTGCGCAAAGATTGCCGACTTTCTCGCGTACCGCTGCAAGGACGCTTTCGTCTTCCATATTTTCCATGACATCGCACATCAGGATTGCTATTTCTGTGACTTCAGCTTCCTTAAAGCCGCGTGTAGTGGGGGCTGGTGTGCCGACACGGATGCCGCTAGTGACAAAAGGTGATTCTGGGTCGTTAGGCACGGCGTTTTTGTTGACGGTAATGTGCGCTTTGCTTAATGCTGCATCGGCAGCTTTGCCGGTAATGCCTTTTGGGATCAGCGAAACCAGCATTAAATGATTGTCGGTGCCTTCAGAAACCACGTCAAAACCACGGTTTATAAATACCGCCGCCATGGCTTGGGCGTTTTTAATAACCTGTTGCTGATAAACGCGGAACTCAGGTTCCATGGCTTCTTTAAAGGCAACGGCTTTGGCGGCGATAATGTGCATGGACGGACCGCCTTGGATGCCCGGAAAAATATTGGAATCGATTTTTTTCTCAATTTCAGGGTTGCTTTTACATAAAATCAGGCCGCCACGTGGGCCACGTAGCGATTTGTGGGTAGTACTGGTAACAACGTCAGCAAAGGGTACCGGATTCGGATATAAACCTGCAGCGATTAAACCGGCGACATGGGCCATATCGACCACAAAATAAGCACCCACTTTATCGGCAATGTCGCGGAAGCGTTGCCAATCCCAAACTCTTGAATAAGCTGAAAAGCCTGCAATAATCATTTTTGGCTTGTGTTCGAGTGCAAGTGCTTCAACTTGCTCATAATTGATTTCTCCCGTTTCAGGATTTAAACCGTATTGAACCGCATTGTAAATTTTCCCTGAGAAATTAGGCTTGGCGCCATGAGTTAAGTGACCGCCATCAGCTAAGCTTAAGCCCATAATGGTATCGCCGGGTTGAATCAAGGCCATGAAAACGGCCATATTAGCTTGAGAGCCAGAGTGAGCCTGAACGTTGGCATAATCAGCGCCAAACAATGTTTTTGCACGATCGATCGCTAATTGTTCGACTTTATCTACGTACTCACAGCCGCCATAATAACGTTTGCCGGGATAACCTTCGGCATATTTGTTGGTTAACTGGGAGCCTTGTGCTTCCATAACGCGTGGGCTGGCGTAGTTTTCTGAGGCAATCAGTTCAATATGATCTTCTTGACGATTACGTTCTTCTTCCATCGCTTGGAATAAATCATCATCGAAGCCTTTGATAGTCATTGATTTTTTGAACATGGTTTTCTCCTGAAGTAAAATTTATTAAGGTTTGGGCTGGATTAACGCAATTTGCAGGTCTGCGACATTGGTGCCGGTTGCGCCGGTGTTGATTAAATCGTCAGATGCTTTTAAAGCGGTGTAAGAGTCATTGTTTTCGAGTAATTCGAGTGGCTTGAAACTGGCTTTAGTCATACGATTTAGCGTGTTGGTATCAACGATGCCGCCGGCTGCATCAGTGGGGCCATCTCGACCGTCAGTGCCACCACTTAAAAATACCCAGTTGCCAGATAAGTTCTGTTTTTCAGCGGCCAGTGCGAAAGCTAGTGCCATTTCCTGATTGCGGCCACCTTGTCCGTTACCTTTTAAAGTCACCGTAGTTTCGCCACCAGCCAGAAGTGCTATTGGTTTGTTTTGTAGAGGTGATTTTAATCGCCTTTCGATACATTGGGTGACAAAAGCCGTCCCCGCCAATTTTGCCTCGCCACATAAATGGTCATTGTAAAGGATTGCTTCATAACCCAGGCTATTTGCCGAATGGAGAGTCGCATTGAGGCTGATGGTATTACTTCCAATCAAGGTATATTTGGTGGTTTTGAAAAGGTCATCGCCCGGTTTGGGAGTTTCCGGAAAGGTGCCCAACTTGCCTTGTTCAAGATGTTCTCGGACATTGTCGGGAACTTGATCCCAAACACCTTGGTCTTTAAATACCTCGATAGCCTCGGCATAAGTGCTGGCATCAGCGACGGTGGGGCCGCTGGCAATGGAGCTTAAATCATCGCCTAACACGTCAGATAAAATAAGCGCATGTAAATGGGCAGGAAAAGCCAGTTTGGCCAAACCGCCGCCTTTTAATAAAGATAAATGCTTACGTACACAGTTAATTTGGTTAATTGTTGCACCAGACGCCAATAATAGATTGGTAGTGACAAGCTTTTCCTGCAAAGTGATTGATCCGGCGGGGTAGGGGAGTAGTGCCGAACCTCCTCCACTGATCAGTACCAGAATCAGTTCATTGGGTTGGGCTTTTGAAACACGCTCAGCAATAAGTTGCGCGGCTTTAAAGCCAGCGTCATTAGGCAGTGGATGTCCTGCACCGATAACATCAATATTTTCAATGTTAGTTACATTTTCATAATTGGTAATCGCTATACCTTTGTCCGTTAGCATATGAAGAGGAATGATTTCTGATGCAGCAAGAGCCATTGCACAGGCTGCTTTACCAAAGGCGATAATATGAACTTTTGCATAACTGTTAAACAAGGCCGGAACCAAGTAATGTTTAACGGCTTGATAAGGATCAGCTGCAGCTATACCTGCCTTGAAAATGTTGAGAGCATCTTGTCTTATCGAAGCTAGGTCGGCTTGCTCTGTTAAAAGGCTCATGTCAGGTTTTATGACGATTTACGCCATTTCCTTAGCCAGAGCAAAGATGTTTTCGGCATCGAAAACCTGCTTATTATCTTCAAATAATTTTGCGATACAGGCTCGGTGCAACGCCAGTTTTAGTGCGCCAAAGCCGATAGCTCCCCAGATGATTTTGCCGTTTCGATTAATCCCTTTGTCCATTACATCAGTGCCACCTATACCTAAGGGCGGTGTGGCATTGGCATCAGCTATCAATTCTATGTTGGGATTATTTTGCCATTGTTCGGTGGATATTAACTCTACACCTGCGGCACCGGTAGCAAGCACAATGTTTGCGTGCTTAATGGCTTCAGATCTGTCGTTATTATCGAAAGCTTCAACAGGAGTTAGGTTAACGCCAAAACGGGCTTTCATGTTATCGCAAGCTTGAATGGCACGCTCCAATTTGCGAGCCGTTATGGAAACTTTGGCGCCTTCCATAGCCAACATCGCCGCTGCACGCTGACCTACCGGTCCTGTTCCGGCCAAAACTACTGCAGACTTTCCCGCCAGACTACCTGAGGATGCAAGTTTTGCAACGGCAGCGGCAGCGGTGGTATTGCTGCCATTACTGTCGAGCATAACCGAAACGTGAAAGCCGGAAAAAAAATGATTTTGTATGGCAGTAAATAAGGCTTGACCAGCAATCATGTCGCTTCCGCCTACAAAAATGGCTGTATTTTTTTTGTCTTTAGGCGCACGGGTAAAAATCGCACCTTCAACCAAGGCTGATATATTTTCGGGTGTCAGGCTACCATGTCCGATTACATGATCTGCACCGCCATCATAAGCGACAACAGTGTCGAAAACCGATGGGTGAATGTCTGTATCGAATTGAAATAACAGTTTTTTCATTAACTTACTCGTGGTAACTACGTCTGGACTGCGTGAATGCAATTATTAAACATGCCTATTATACGCGATAAATAAAACAGTGACTTATTTTGGATTCTTGCGGATGATACTTAACTTGACATTATGACTTTGTTTTTTGATAAGCTTGCTTGTAAAGGCTTAACTTCGTTATTATCTGGAGCAAGTAGTTTGGGCTTACAGGGCAGTTGCTGTCGGGGGATGAGGTTTTTCCGTTTATTTTAGGTGGCTTCATCAAAAAAAATTATATTTAAAATGGATATAAAGAAATGAAAACACCTATTCACATTGCTGTAACAGGCGCAGCAGGGCAGATCAGTTATTCTTTATTGTTTCGCCTCGCAGCTGGGGCATTATTGGGCGCTGATCAACCGATTGTATTGCATTTGCTGGAAATAGCGCCTGCAATGACGGCTTTGAAAGGTGTGGTAATGGAGTTAAAAGACTGCGCTTTTCCGTTACTTTATCGCGTGGAAGTGACAGACGACCCTAGAGTTGCTTTTAAAAATGTTGATTATGCTTTTTTGGTTGGTGCAAGACCCAGAGGTCCCGGCATGGAACGCAAGGATCTGTTAGAGGGAAATGCGGAGATTTTTTCGATTCAGGGTAAAGCGTTGAATGATGTTGCAAGCAGGAATGTAAAGGTGTTGGTAACGGGTAATCCGGCGAACACCAATGCGCTGATTGCCATGAAGAATGCTCCCGATCTGAAGCCAGAAAATTTTTCAGCGATGACCCGGTTGGATCATAATCGGGCCCTAAGCCAATTAGCTGAGAAATGCGGAGTTTTGCCAGTTGATGTAAAGAACATGATTATTTGGGGGAATCATTCGGCTACACAATATCCTGATATTCATCATGCCAAAGTTAACGGGCAGGATGCGTTGTCGCTAGTTGACAAGAATTGGTATGTAAATGAATTTATACCGATCGTTCAGCAACGTGGTGCAGAGATTATTAAAACCAGAGGACAATCCAGTGCGGCATCGGCCGCAAATGCTGCTATAGATCAGATGAAAACCTGGGCTTTGGGAACTAATGCAGGGGATTGGATCAGCATGGGAATATTGTCCGAGGGTGATTATGGCATTGAACCCGGGTTGTTTTATTCTTTTCCAGTAACAGTAGTTAATGGGGAGATAGCCATTGTAAAAGGCATTGATATTAGTGAATTCAGTAAGCAAAAAATGCAGCTTACCGAGGCTGAACTTAAAGAAGAAAGAGATGCGGTTAAGCATCTTTTTTAAGAGATAGTTATGGTAAGTTTTAAAGACGAAAGACTATCGATAAATGTCGATCAGTAGTTGTTAACTTTCGTCTTTCTATAGTTTTTTCATCGATGGCCTAAAACTTTTTTCATATAAAGGCGTAAGCGCCTTTATATATTCCCTTGTCAGTTTTATTGACAACGACCCAGTGAGCTGATATTTTGCCCTGCTGGCACTCGCGTTGATCGAGTGCTAAATATGGTTGCAGAGGTTGGTGTGGGAAATACGCAGGTTTTAAATGAACGGTCGCTACAGCTATTAAAAACGCTAGTTGAGCGCTATATAAGTGATGGACAGCCGGTTGGTTCTCGGGTTTTATCAAAAGATTCGGATTTACATTTAAGTCCGGCAACAATTCGGAATGTCATGGCGGATCTTGAAGATCTGGGTTTGGTACATTCACCACATACCTCAGCAGGGCGGGTGCCTACGGTCAGTGGTTATCGGTTGTTTGTTGATACATTATTGACAGTTAAGCCCTTGGAGACAAGGGATTTAAATCTATTACATCAGGGCTTGTCAGCAACCGATGACACAAGTGATATGATCGGTGTTGCCTCGCGGTTGCTTTCAGAATTAACGCAGATGGCCGGCGTAGTAACCTTGCCAAAAAGAGAGTTGGTATGTTTGCGGCATATCGAATTTCTGTCCTTGTCTCATAATCGTGTGTTGGTTATTTTTGTGACCAATGAGCAGGAAGTTCACAATAAAATTATCCACACCTCCAAAATATTTAGTCCTGCTGAATTGCAGCAGGCAGCCAATTACTTAAATTCAATTTATTCGGGGCGAAGTCTCACGTCGGTTCGTAAAGCAGTTATAAAAGAGTTACAGGAAGACCAGGAGCGCATGAATCAAGGGATGCTGGACGCGGTAAGAATGGCGCAACTGGCATTCGATCAAGACAATGAAAAAGATGATTATGTGTTGACCGGTGAGACCAACTTGATGGGTTTTTCCGAGTTGTCAGACATGGAGCGATTAAAACATCTTTTTGAAGCCTTTAGTCAAAAGCAGGGTGTGATTCATTTGCTGGATCAGTGTATGAAAGCAGATGGCGTACAAATTTTTATCGGAGAAGAGTCAGGCTATCGTGCTTTTGATCATTGTAGTCTGGTGACATCTACGTATTCCGTGAGTGACGAGGTAGTCGGGGTGCTGGGCGTGATTGGTCCGACTCGTATGGCTTATGAAAAAATCATCCCTTTTGTTGATGTAACGGCTAAATTGTTGGGTGCTGCCTTGAATCCAAAAGCAACGACCCCACTATAATTCACATGTTTTTGTGCCATAAGGCACGAATTTAATTTTTAATGTTAAGGAGCTTTAAATAATGAGTACTGATCAGGAACTGCCTGAATCTCAGGTTAATAGTGAAAACGAATCGGTTGTTGATACCTCGCATACCGAACTGGTTGAGCATGAACTGACACTTGAAGAGTTGCAGCAGGCTTTGGCTGATGCCGAACAAAAAGCTCAGGACAACTGGGATAAAGCCGTTCGTGCGCAGGCGGAAATGGAAAACCTGAAAAGAAGAACCCAAAAGGATCTCGAAGATGCCCATAAATTTGCGCTAACCGGTTTCGCTAAAGAACTTTTATCTGTGCTTGATAGCCTGGTTTTAGGTATGCAGGCTGCAACAGGCGAAAGCGAGGACGTGAAAAAATTCCGTGAAGGTAGCGAATTAACGATTAAGCAGTTTGAAACTGTCTTTGCAAAATTTAAAATTGAAACGATTGACCCTATCGGCCAACCGTTTAATGCCGAACAGCATCAGGCGATGGCCATGCAGGTTGTGGCAGGCGCGGAGCCTAATTCTGTGGTTAATGTTTTCCAAAAAGGTTATATGTTAAATGGTCGATTATTGCGTCCCGCAATGGTTTTAGTAGCCAAAGCAGCTGAACAACAGCCAACAACTAACCCACATATCGATGAACAGGCTTGAAATTAAATAAAGCAACCCTATATTTGTAATAACTTTTACTTTTTTGAATAAATTCAGGTCTGGAGAATACAATGGCTAAAATAATTGGCATAGATTTAGGAACAACAAACTCGTGTGTTGCTGTTTTGGAAAATGGCGTAGCAAGAGTTATTGAGAACAGTGAAGGAGCTCGTACCACGCCTTCTATCATAGCTTTTTCCAGTGATGATGAAGTGTTGGTTGGTCAGTCTGCAAAACGCCAGGCCGTTACTAATCCAAAAAATACCGTATTTGCTATCAAGCGATTAATCGGTCGCCGTTTTAAAGATGATGTCGTACAAAAAGACATCAAAATGGTGCCTTATAAAATCGTTGAAGCTGAAAATGGCGATGCCTGGGTTGAAGTTCATGGCAAAAAAATGGCCTCTCCTGAAATTTCAGCGCGTATTTTGATGAAGTTGAAAAAAGACGCTGAAGCCTATTTAGGTGAAGAAGTGACTGAAGCCGTTATTACCGTGCCGGCTTATTTTAATGATTCGCAACGTCAGGCAACTAAAGATGCCGGACGTATTGCCGGTCTTGAAGTTAAACGTATCATCAATGAACCGACTGCCTCTGCTTTGGCTTTTGGGATGGACAAGCCTAAAGGCGATACCAAAATTGCGGTATACGATTTGGGTGGCGGTACTTTCGACGTGTCCATCATTGAAATTGCCGAGATTGATGGTGAGCACCAATTTGAAGTCTTATCAACTAATGGTGATACATTCTTGGGTGGTGAAGATTTCGACTCCAGAATCATTGAGTTTTTGGCTGCAGAATTCAAAAAAGAAAGCGGCGTTGATGTCCATAACGACCCCTTAGCTCTACAACGATTGAAAGAAGCGGCAGAAAAAGCAAAAATTGAATTATCTTCGAGCCAGCAAACCGATGTTAATTTACCTTATATTACTGCTGATGCGGCCGGGCCAAAGCATTTAAATGTTAAATTGACACGCGCTAAACTGGAGTCTTTGGTAGAAGAATTGATTAATCGTACTAAAGGCCCTTGTGAAATGGCTCTGAAAGATGCGAAGTTAAAGGCATCGGATATCAATGACGTGATTTTGGTAGGCGGTCAAACCCGTATGCCGAAAGTACAGGAAATGGTAAAAGACATTTTTGGCAAAGAACCACGTAAAGATGTAAACCCTGATGAAGCGGTTGCTTTAGGTGCGGCGATCCAAGCGGGCGTTTTGGCCGGCGATGTTAAAGACGTATTATTGTTGGATGTTATTCCGTTATCTTTGGGTATTGAAACCATGGGTGGCGTCATGACCAAATTGATCGAGAAAAACACTACTATTCCGACTAATGCTTCGCAAGTGTTTTCTACTGCAGATGATAATCAGACTGCAGTAACTGTTCATGTTTTACAAGGTGAGCGTGAAGTTGCCTCTGCGAATAAATCATTGGGACGTTTTGATCTGTCTGATATTCCACCTGCATCACGCGGTGTTCCGCAAATTGAAGTCGCTTTCGATATTGATGCTAACGGTATTTTGAACGTTTCAGCCAAAGATAAAGCCACTGGCAAAAAGCAATCAATCGTTATTAAAGCTTCGAGTGGTTTATCAGATGACGAAGTTGATCGCATGATTAAAGATGCTGAAGCTCATGCGGATGAAGATCGTAAATTGACACAATTGGTCTCAGCTCGGAACCATGCGGATGGAATGATTCATGCCACTGAAAAATCATTGAAAGAACTGGGTGATCAAGTGGGCGATGAGGAAAAAACCAGCATTGAACATGCGATTGAGGCTTTGAAAGCCGTTGTTAAAGGTGATGACAAAGAAGCAATTGAAGCAAAAACGAATGAGTTAACCGAGTTATCAGGTAAACTGGCTGAACGAGTTTATGCACAAAAGTCTGCTTCTGAAGGCGAGGCTGCTGGCGGTCATACTTCTTCAGAGCATGCTGAGGATGACGGAGTTGTTGATGCTGAGTTTGAAGAAGTCAAAGACGACGATAAAAAGTAAAATGTAGCTTGAGGGTGTATCCTAGCCCTTAACCGTAAAGAAAAAATTATAAAGAACACGGAGCTCACGAAGGAAAACTTTGTGTCACTCTTTGTTCTTTTTGTGGTTTAAATGACCGATCATTGAAAACCAAAAATGATGCTAATGTTACAGTGTCATTCTGACAATTAATAGATTATTCAGGGCGAAATCCAAGTGATAATCATCAAAATCTAACAATAGACAATTGAACTATGGCAAAAGAAGATTTTTACAAGCTTCTCGGTGTAGACAGAAACGCCAGTGACGCAGAAATTAAGAAAAGCTATCGCAGTAAGGCGATGAAGCATCATCCTGACAGAAACAAAGATAATCCTGTTGAAGCTGAAGCCAAGTTTAAGCAGATTAAAGAAGCTTACGAAGTTTTATCAGATCCGAAAAAGCGATCCTCGTATGATCAGTTCGGGCATGCTGGAATTGATCCTTCGATGGGTGGCGGGCATTCCAGTGGTTTTGGTGGAGCTGAAAGTTTTAGTGATATTTTCGGCGATATTTTTGGTGGAGGACGGCAGCAACGGAGTAATGTTCAGCGAGGCTCTGACCTGCGGTACAACTTGGAATTATCGCTGGAAGAAGCCGTATTTGGAACTGATGCCAAGATTCGGGTGCCGGTATTGGTTTCTTGTGGTGAGTGTAGCGGCTCTGGCGCCAAAAAAGGTTCAAGTCCGGTCATTTGTACGACTTGCCACGGTCACGGGCAAGTCAGGATGCAGCAAGGTTTCTTTTCTGTTCAACAAACATGTCCAACCTGTCGTGGATCAGGTAAACAAATAAAAGATCCTTGTGGGGTTTGTTATGGACAGGGTCGGGTTCAGGAAAATAAGACCTTATCCGCAAAAATTCCTGCCGGTGTCGATACCGGTGACCGTATCCGTTTGGCTGGCGAAGGTGAAGCTGGAGAGCAGGGTGGGCCGGCCGGTGATCTTTACGTACAGGTTCAGGTAAAAGATCATGAGATTTTTACGCGAGATGGCGCGAATTTATATTGCGAAGTACCGATCAGCTTTCCTACTGCCTGTTTAGGTGGTGAGTTGGAAGTGCCAACCTTAAATGGTAAAGTTCTTTTGAAAATCCCTGGTGAAACCCAAACTGGAAAATTATTCAGGTTGCGAGGCAAGGGTGTCAAGCCTGTTCGAGGCGGACCTGTTGGTGATTTGTTATGTAAAGTACAGATTGAAACGCCGGTGCATTTAACTAAGGAACAAAAAACTTTGGTAGAGCAGCTAAGCGAGTCTTTGTCCGGCAGTGGTAAGCATCACAGCCCTCAAGAATCATCTTGGACAGATGGAGTCAAAAGTTTCTTCGATAAATTAACAGGATAAGTCATGATGCGTATAGCTGTAGTAGGAGTTTCGGGACGAATGGGGCTTTGTTTGATCAAATCAGTGGCCCTGACTAGAAATGCCGAATTGACTGCTGCCGTATCGCGACCTGGCAGTCTTTCCATTGGTCGTGATGCGGGTGAATTGGCAGGTATTAGCGTCCTTGGCATTAAGGTTGTCGATAATCTGTCGTCTGTTGTCGATCAATTTGATGTGTTGATTGATTTCACCCGTCCCGACGCTTCCATGGAGTTTATTGAGATTTGTCGACAGGCCGGAAAGAAAATGGTTGTCGGCACTACCGGATATAGCAATACCCAAAAAGCCCTAATTACAGAGGCAGCTAAAAACGTGGCGATAGTGATGGCTCCCAATATGAGTATTGGGGTAAATCTGTCGCTAAAATTATTGGAAATGACCGCCAAAATCATGGGCGACTATACAGATATTGAAGTGATAGAAGCGCATCATCGTCATAAGGTCGATGCACCGTCCGGTACAGCATTAAGGATGGGCGAAGTAATTGCGGATGCATTGGGGCGTGATTTAAAAGACTGCGCAATTTATGGCAGGGAAGGTAATACAGGTGAGCGAGACAGAAAAACTATTGGTTTTTCAACTATACGTGCCGGTGATATTGTTGGAGAGCATACTGTAATGTTTGCCGACGATGGAGAAAGGGTTGAAATAACCCATAAAGCTACTAGCCGTATGACTTTCGCAAATGGCGCGGTAAGGGCAGCGATTTGGTTGGCTAATAAAAACAGTGGGTTGTACGATATGCAAGATGTTTTGGGATTGTCTTGAGCCTTAATCGGTTATTAATTTACGTAAATCATTAAATTCAAAGTTGAATTAGGCCGGTCATAAATAATATGATCAGCGTGTTGATATTTTTGACACAAGATTTTTTGGTTCCCTACCAAAAATCGTCAAAAATTTAGCGACGGTTAGATTGCTGCGCAAGTCCCAGTCGTCTGCTTCACTTTTTAATCACCCAGCAGGGATCATTAAAATAGTTCTCGCAATGATTATATGCCTCAGGCATCATGCGATTGCATTTTTCTTGCGAGGTGAAAGCTGCTTGATAAAACGCCGTTAACGATGAGGTTACTGGCAACTATAATTCACACTCGTTACCGCCCCCGGTATGCGCCTTCCCTTAATTGCAGCGACGGCAGTTCTTGTTGCTTTTGAAAAATTACAAATCAATAGTTGAGTTTAGCTTTTCAATATCATTTATTCATATAAAACTTTAGTTTGTAAGGGCTAAAATGTCTAAATGTCTAAATGTCTAAATGTCTAAATGTCTAATTTTGCTAATGTAGGATAAATTCCTTAGTCTAGAAAAATCTAGCAACTTTTGGAAATTTTTATTAAATTCATTGTTTTTTTTGATAATCCTTTGATTGTCTACCGCATTGCATCTCAAGTTTTTTAACCATAATCTGCATAAATCTAAAAATCACTATGAATTATTAGATTAAGTTATGCAGGCAATTCAATACTGACAAATATGTCAGGTCGCGTCAGGTAATGTCAGTCGGCAAAGATATCTTTTAAAAAACTTATTTACCTATAGTACCGCTTCATTTGTTGTGCAAATGTTTTCTATAATTGTATGATTATTTGTGATTGTGTTGGGTGATGGGTCTAAGTAACTAAAATATTTGTTTTTTTAAGTTATGGGTGTATGGTCTGATCATAAAAAAAGCTAATAATACTTAATAAGAAATAGCTGAAAGTTAATTTTATCCTGTTGGTTAATAAGTGGCCTGAAATATGCATAATATTTGTTGAGGTGAATTTAGTTTTAAATTCATTAACTATGAATTAACTAATAATGGTGCTGTATTTAAGTATGAAAATGCTTTCTATGGCTGAATAGAAAAAAATTTAACAGCCGCATGACTTTCGTAATCCGGAAAAATGGCGTTAGCAGGAGCAACATACTCATGTCGATAGAGAAGCG
>CANNLO010000063.1 GCA_947505055.1 Methylococcaceae bacterium
GCGGAAGGTATGGTCAGTGCATCGCATGATATGGTGGAATATATTAAACACCATGAGCAATTTAGAGGAGTTGGTGAGGCCATGCTTGTTGAGTGGGGCAAGGGGCTTAATCGTTCGATCTTGTCTGATGGGGGTGCAGTCTATTCCCTAGCTAAAAGCTAGCTTATCTAGTGATAAGGCGGTTGAGCCTGATGATAGTGATGGTCTGAGACAGTTATGTGCATTTCATCCGCCCTAAAGTGCGGAAGATACTAAAAGCCCAAAGTAGGAAGTCTTACTGAATTTAAAAAAGATGGTTTTTTTAAAGCTATAAACATCAAAACTCTTTCAGAGGGACTTAGGTTAATTCCAGCTTTTAGTGACGGACTTTTATGCTAGTATTGCCACTTAAATTAAGGTTTAATAAATCAACTACGTGGACGATTTAAAAATCCATTTTTTAAAGGACATTATTGCCCTATCAAAAGTCAATTCGAGCCTTATACAGACAACTGAAGATACTTTTTAAAAAGCAATTACCCCATACGACCAACAAAGTGGGCCTTTTATAAATCTGCTAATGACAATAACATACAATAAACAGTACAATATGCTGCGTCAGAAAACAGATGTTGAGTTAAGGGATTCCTAAATTGTTAGGTTGTCCGGTTATCAATGTTTTAGTTCTGTGTTAACCGTAAGTTTTTAATTTAGGAGTTTCAAAATGGCAACAGGCACTGTAAAGTGGTTTAACAACACGAAAGGTTTTGGTTTTATTGCACCTGCTGATGGCGGTGAAGATGTATTTGTTCACCATTCAGTTATTCAGGGTGATGGCTTCAAAACTTTGACTGAAGGCGAAACGGTAACTTTTGACATCGAATCAGGTCCAAAAGGCTTAACAGCCGCTAATGTTTATTCCAAATAATCAGAAATAAACAACTATAAAAAAGCCCTTGTGAATAAAATTCACAAGGGCTTTTTTTATGTACTTTTGAACGTCTATTTAAAAGGTCGACCTTTAGCATCTTTGTTTATCTGCCCGCCAAAAATTAAAATACTTTCAACAAAAGCCCATAGCATAGCGAATCCAGGCAAGCCGCCTACGTAAAGAGCTACTGTTAGTATTAACTGAATACAAGCCAGTTTATAAAAGCCCAAATAAAACCGATGCGCACCCGACCAGCCCAAAATTAACGCTAATGCGGCAGCCAGATATTTATATTTTACAGCTTTGAGCGGTTCTAAATATGCACCTACCAGATCAATTTTGTTTGCAACTTTTCCTTCCGGTTCAAATGTAACGTCATCACCCTCGTCAGGCGGCACATCAGCCATCCAATTATCTTCCAAATGAAACGTAAACATGGCTCCCTTACTTATTATAATTCCAGCTTGCGTGTCAGGATTATAGCTTTCTATCTGTCCAATCATTTATTATTTACCTTTTAAAACGGACGGTCAAAATCAGTTCGCCCTGATATAAATCCTGTGAACACGCCACAGAGTCAAAATTACTCATCATACAAACGCACAGCTAACACATCGCATGAAGCATGATGCAACACACCATTTGCAGTTGAACCTAATAACAGGGCAAAGCCATGTCTGCCATGTGAACCTACTACGATTAAATCTGCTTTTTTTTCTTCGGCAACTCTGATTATTTCAAGCTTGGGACTACCGGTTTCAATAAAACGGGAGTCTTCGGGAATACTGAGTTGTTCAGCCAATTTACACAATCTCTTTTTTGCGATAGTCATCAATTCGGCGGTTAAATCGAAATCAAACGGAATAGTTGAGCCATAGGCGGCATCGGTAATTAGCAAATTATCCATAACATGGATAATACTAAGTTTTGCCTGAAATTTTTCGGCCAAATCCCTCGCTCTGGAGGCAACATTCTCACCATGTTCTGAAAAATCAGCTGCCAATAATATGTGTTTATAATTTTCCATGATCCCTCCTGTTTAAAGCCGATAAATAGTTATTGAAATTTTATGGTAAATGTAAAAAAACCATCACCTGATATGAGCCGAATAAATATAAAAATGCCAAGCCTAAACTAAATGTCCAGGTTTGTCCCAAGGCATTGCGAATAATATATCCGATAACTGTCCAATGCCAGATCATTAAGACTATTGTGACAATAAAAGCCAATACGGCTGCGTTTCCAAAAACCATTGAAGCCATGCCTGGCAAGGCAAAAAAACTGATTAAAGCATCAGTGCCCAAAAATGCGCTGGTCACTTGATTAAAGCGCGCCCTTTTGCGGGCAAGATATAACATAAACCAGCTAAAACTAAAAATCAGAACTGCAGATACAATAGCCTGTAATAACGAAGGAAACCAGTTGGTATGAATACTAACCATTAAAAAGCTTACGCAAACATTTACCACAACAAGCATCTGAAGGAACCATAAAGAAAATGGTATATCTTGGGGACCTTTTTTAAACAGACAGATATTCAGAAATAGTTTTATGATTTCAAACATGGCAGATCCTCTCAGGCAAGCATTTTGATATCATTGATTTAACGCTTCAATCACTTCCTCAGCTTCCATCCAGACAGCTTCAGCATCGTCCAACGCTTTGTCAATTTTGATTTTCTGTGCCATCAGTTTTTTTAACTGTTCTTTTTTTGAATCTTCATAGATGTCTGGGTCAGCCAATTGATTTTCTAGCTGCCGCTGTTCGTTATGATATTTTTCCACGGCAAGTTCAGATTTTTTCAGTGCATCGAATAAAGGTTTATGTTTTAGCCTACGTTCCGCATCTAACTTGCGTTGATCTTTTTTCGATACTGTCTGAACACTATCAACAACGGGTTTTTCCTCGTTCTTTTTTTGCTCGGTCAACCACATGCGGTAATCATCAAGGTCACCATCAAAAGACTGTACTTTACCACCGGACACCAATAATAAATGATCGGTTACTGAGCGCAACAAATGCCTGTCATGCGAAACGACAACAATGGCGCCTTGATAATCTTGCAACGCCACACTTAACGCATGTCGCATTTCAAGATCTAGATGGTTGGTCGGTTCATCAAGCAATAATAAATTGGGATTTTGATATACCAGCAACGCCAAAACTAAACGGGCTTTTTCACCGCCGGAAAAAGGTTTGACGGCTTCCATTACCTTGTCGCCGCGAAAATCAAAACCGCCCAGGAAATTGCGCAAATCTTTCTCGGTCGCCTGTTTGTCTAGTTGTTGTAAATGCCACAAAGGACTTTCATCTACTCGCAATTGCTCCAGTTGATGCTGGGCGAAGTAGCCAATTTTTAAAGCTTCCGCTTCATTGCGTGAACCGGTTAAAGGCTGCATATCACCTGCCAGCACTTTGATCAGACTTGATTTACCTGCGCCATTCGGTCCTAGAAGTCCGATACGATCGCCGGGAGAAATGGAAAGGCCGGCCTGTTTAATAACACAAGCTTGACCATAGCCAATATCAACTTTATCTAGCGATAACAGAGGATTGGGCATTTTTTCGGGTTTGGAAAAACTAAAATCGAATGGCGAATCAACATGGGCCATTGCAATCAATTCCATGCGTTCCAAAGCCTTAATACGACTTTGCGCTTGCCGAGCTTTGGTTGCCTGGGCTTTAAAGCGGTCGACAAAGCTTTGCATATGAGCGATTTCACGCTGCTGCTTTAGAAAGGAGGATTGTTGTTGTGCCAGTTTTTCAGCACGCATGCGTTCAAAAGCCGAATAATTGCCGGTATAAATTTCGGCCTTACCTTGCTCAATATGTACGATGTGATCGGTGATGGTATCGAGAAAATCCCGATCATGAGAAATCAGTAACAAGGTGCCGGGATATTTACACAACCAGTCCTGCAACCAGATGACCGCATCCAAATCAAGATGGTTGGTGGGTTCGTCAAGCAACAACACGTCTGATCGACACATTAACGCCTGTGCCAGGTTAAGCCGCATCCGCCAACCGCCAGAAAAGGAATTAACCGCATTGTTTTCCTGGTCAGCAGTAAACCCCAAACCGTTCATGAGTCGCGAGGCTCTGGCCTGTGCGGTGTAGCCACCAATGGTATCCAAAGTGGCATGCAATTCGGCCTGTTTCAAGCCGTCATCGGCCTGTTCAGCAGCAAACAACTGCTGTTGCAAGCGTCTTAATTGTTGATCGCCATCAATGACATAATCAATCGCCGAACATGAAACAGCTGGGGTTTCCTGGGCAACGTGGGCAATTTCCAGATTGGGCGGCATGGAGAAATCGCCTTCATCCAGATGCAGTTCGTTTTTGACCAGCGCAAAAAAACTTGATTTACCAACGCCGTTTGCACCGGTAAAACCGACTTTTTGGCCTTTATGGATAGTGAAAGAAGAGTTGGCAAACAACACTCGAACCCCACGGCGCAGGGATATATTTTTAAAATTCAGCATGAAAAGTTAAGATGAAGGGTAAAATTACGTTACTCAGATGGGGGTTAGCTTTTTAAAAAATCCATCATTGCTAAAATTTAAGTGAGTTGGTAAATATAAAAAACAGGATATTCAATATTGCCAAACCAATTATCAGGTAAATTGTTATCTGCATTCCTAATATTCTTTGCTTAAGATCTTTTGCGGGAAGCGCCCAAGCATGAAGTATTCGTCCAATTAATAAGGTAATGCCCAAAACGTGTATTAGTATTTCAGGGGCTTCGTTTAATTCCAGCGTCAGCAAAAGCATCAGTGCGAGAGGAATGTATTCCACTGCATTGGAATGGGTGCGTATTGCCAACTGCAACTCTTGATTCTCTGCATCTCCAATAATAATCTTGTATTTTCTACGAAGTTTTATTACCGAAAGAGAAAGCCTAACTATTAATAATGCAGACAGCGAAGCATATATTGACGTAATCATGGTTTTTAACCAGATAGAATAATTCTAAAGTTTTGTAGGATGCGCATATGCACACCCTACATATTGATTTTTATGCAAACCGCTCAATCATCTTATCCGCCTGCTCGGCAAATTGTTCAAGATTGCCTTTTTTTACAGTTTCGACAGGAATAACCAAGGCGGTATTTAAATTGATATAAATATAAACATAACGCTTGCCATATTCGACTCGAACCAAATCACCCCAAGCCATTTTGTTTTTACCACTAGGTGATTTTTCCAATAAATAGTTTGGATTGGAAGGATCAATACTTAACGTATAAGTGCCAAACATAAGAATCTTTTCTTTGGCTGTGTAGTTTTTAAGAATTTGCCTGCGCAAATCGAGCATCATAATTTTGGGTGAAAGTAGCGCCCAGAGCATCGCAATAACGAGAATATATCCAGCTGACTGCATGTCACCATAGTAAAAATAATAAAATGAGCCAATCAAAATCATAATGCCGGGCACTATCCAACGATTTTTTCTTATATTGTGTTGTATTTCTTCATTTCTCATGAATTGTATTTCATTAAAATGGATTAAATCTTCTTCGCGGAATTCGTATTCAATTTCAAACATGATGTTAATATTTGTAAGTAGTTATAGAAAGTTACTTGCTTAATAGTAAAAGCAATTAAAACGTTTAATGCATTTTTATTTTTGCATGTGCACTGCGTCTGAATAAATTAGAAAGTGTTAACATTGCTGTTCTAAAATAACCGTGTACAGCCACCTGATGCATTTTATAGAGTGACAAATAAACGACTCTGGCGATAAAACCGCCAATACTGACCGAGCCCATCAAGTTACCCATCAGATTTCCGACTGTTGTGTATTTGCCAAGCGAAACCAGTGATCCGTAATCAAGATAATCGTATTTTACCAGATTGCCGCCCTGTAAGCGGTTGACTATGGATTTACTTAAAGTCGTTGCCTGTTGGTGTGCGGCTTGAGCGCGCGGCGGGACGTTGCCTTCATGTCCGGGCCATAGGCAAGCCGCACAATCGCCCATCGCAAAAATATTATCGTCTGCTGTTTTTAGCGTATCATCAACCACTAACTGGTTAATTCTGTTAACTTCTAGTCCATCAAGATCTTGCATCCAATCTGGCGCTTTAATTCCTGCCGACCAGACTTTAAGATCTGCAGGAATGATTTCGCCATCATGGGTATGAACACCCTCTCGGGTCACCTCAATGACTCGTCGACCCAACTTAAGATCAATACCTAACTTGACTAGCTGTTGCTGAGTCGCCTGTGCTAATTTTTCAGGTAAGGCCGGTAACAATTGATTCGCAGCTTCAATAATAGTCAGTTTTACATCACTGGATTCATCCAGACCGTAAACTGCCAATAAATTGGTCACTTCGTGCAATTGAGCTGACAATTCAACACCGGTAGCACCTGCACCAATAATAACAATAGATAAAGTTCTGTCATTAGCATTATTTTTACCGGCATGGCTTTTAATATAGAATTCAACCAGTTGTTTTTGAAATTTAAAAGCTTGGGAGGTTGTATCTAGGAACAGACAATGTTCTGCGACACCTTTAATATTGAAAGTGTTACTGATACTGCCAACCGACATTACCAAGGTATCGTAAGTAAAAATTCTTCGGGGAATTAACTCTTCGCCACTGTCACTAAGTGTTGGACTGACATAAATTTGTTTTTTCTGCCGATCCAGACCTTCCATCTTGCCTAATCTAAAGCGAAAATGATTGCGATGTGCCTGAGCCAGATATTCAATCTGTTCAGTCTCGTCTAACGTTCCCGCTGCAACTTCATGGAGCAATGGTTTCCATATATGTGTTGGCGACGCATCCAATAACATTACTTCAGAAAAACCGGTTTTGCCTAATTTTTTACCTAAACTGGTGGCCAGTTCAAGACCTGCCGCACCGCCTCCAACAATCACTATTTTATGTTTTTCATTATTATCAGTCATTGCCATTTCCTCCAAAGCTATTATTTTTTGGTACTATAGCATTATATCGAATCAACTCCATCGTAACTGATTTTACTTAGCATGAATTTACAGTTATAAGTGTATGAAAAAATAATTTTCGGTAACTTTAAGTACATGAAAGTACGCTATAAATTGAATTTAAGCTAGACAGGAAGAGAACTATTTATGGGAAACTAATGCAATAATTGAGCATTAAAGTTGACGATGTATTTAGATGAAGGAATAACTTGGTGTGGGGGGAAGTGATTGAAAATTTTAGAGCGGTATTTAACAATACAAGTAGCTTGTTAAATTTTACATCCCTATCAGGAAACCTCGAAGTTAACCTGATAGGGGCACATAATGTTTAGATGAGACTTTTCAATTCACTGAACATTTTTGCAGCATCTTTTAATTCTTGCTCAGCTTCTTGTAAAGCTGATTCTTTTGCATGAGTCTTAGCAGATTTCAATTTGTTGTTAGCTTTTGAGCGGGCCATATCAACTTTATCATTAGCATTGATTTCTTTACTTGCATCTAAAGCATCTTTAATAAGTTCAGATACTTTTTCACCTTCGGAACCACTAGTAGCAGCTTCGAGGGCAATTTTTATTTTAGCGCTCACTATATCGATTGCATCAACTGGAGTGTATGTAACTCTACCTTTATCAGTTTCAGCAAATGCTGAAGTTGAAATCGCACCCATAGAAGCTGCAATTAATAAAGACAGTAATAATTTTTTTAAGATTTTCATAATGCACTGATCCTCAAGTCATTGTTATTTTTTAGTTAAAGGTTGGTTGAGTAGCTACTCAATAAATTAATAGCTAAATACCAACAATAATTTTAGCACATTTTGAAATTTTTCAACCATGAATCAATGGAAGAATAAAAAGAGAACTTTTTAGCGGGATTAACAAGTAATAAATAATCAGATTCAATCATTATTAAAATAATCGAATCTGACTTTATAGCATACAGATCTTAATGAGTTTTATCGTAAATCGCTTTCATTTCAGTAAATGATTTTAATGCGTCTGCCAAACCTGCTTCTGCAGAGGCAGTGTCACCAGAATCAACTGATTTACGAGCTGCTTTTAATACATCAGTCGCTTTTTGACGTTGACGCTCTGTAATTTCAAAACGGAATTCTTTTGAAGCTTGAGCAGCTTTAAGAATATCTTGTGATGCAGTTGACAAGTCGCCACTTTTTACTGAAGCTTGTGCAGTTGCAATTCCTGACAACGTGTTTTCAATAGCTTCTTTTACAGCAGCTTCGCCTTTAGGCTCAGCAATTGCAGTTGAAGAAATTGCAGCCATAGACATTACCATAACCACAGAAACTACGATTTTTTTAAATACTTTCATTGATTAAACCTATATTGTTGATATTTATGTTTTTAGCATTACTAACAAAATGAAAATTTATGCAAAAAAAGCAATAATATAACATTGAGATGAGTTAATACTGTGGCGCATTCTAGCACAGAAAAAATTAAATCATAGGTAAATGGTGAGGAATTACTCATCATCTCGTTTGATGTCAATTACAACTTCTCCATGGTCATCTTCAGACACAATAAATAAAATCGGAGCACAACAAACCGCGCAGTCTTCATAATATCGTTGGGGACCTGAACTGGAATCAATCAAAACATCCAGGGCTTCCCCACAATAAGGACAATCAATAATAATTTCTTCAAGATTTTGCATTTTTAAATCTGTCTGAGTAAATAGTCTAACCAGGGCATGGGTAAAATACGTTTAAGAAATGCAAATAGATAGGTAGGAAAAGTTACGTAATAACGATGTTTTGGGTTTTTAGCTTCAAGAGCATGAATAACCTTAGCTGTAACTGCTTGAGCCGGTAAGGTGAATGGGGCAGCGGCACCTTCTTTTTCCAAGCGTACTTCCATTTTTTTGTAAATCTCTTTATAGTAACTGTTAGTCGGATCTATATTTTTTTTATACAAAGAGAATGCATTTTTTCTAAAATTACTCAAAATTGGTCCAGGTTCAATTATCGAAATATGAATATTTGAACCATAAAGTTCCAGTCGTAAAGTATCCGCCAAACCTTCCAGAGCAAATTTACTTGCATTATAAGCACCACGATAGGTCATAGCGACAAAACCCAAAATTGAGCTGTTATAAATAATCCGTCCATGTCCCTGTTCACGCATTAAGGGAAGAATTAAGTTAGTCAGTTCATGTGTGCCAAACAGATTGGTTTCAAATTGAAATCTTAGAACATCTCGGCTTAAATCTTCAACTGCACCTGGTTGACCAAAAGCGCCATTATTGAACAATGCATCAATTTTCCCATCAGTTAATTCAATTGCCAATCTAACCGCAGTTTGAATACTGTTACTGTCAGCCAAATCCAATTGAAAAGCTGAAAATCCTTCTAGTTGTAAGCGGGATACATCGTCTGGTTTACGGGCTGTTGCAATAACGTTATGTCCGCGATTTTTTAATTCCATCGCCGTAGTGTAGCCAATTCCTGTAGAACAGCCTGTAATTAAAATGGTTTTTGATGAACTCATTAAGCTGATTATTTGGCTAATTCTTGCTCAGTAAAATAAAAACTTTTACCGCTACTGCAATTGATTAAAAATACCAAGGCACTCTTAGAACTATTTCCATGTAATTCAGCGGCTTCAACCCGATTGCATTGCGCAGTAGCCAAAGCTTTTTCTGACGCTAATCGTCTGAATCGTTCGATATCAGGAAGTCTATTCTGATAATTTTTAACTAATTCTGGCAATTGATCGGAAATATATGGGGGAATTGAAAATACCGAAAATTTATTGGGATTGTTTTTTATAAGGAACTGATTTTTGGCGCTTTCACTCTGTGAATCTTGTTTTAACTGGATTTGTTTTTTTAATAAAATTTCTTGTTCGGATTTTTCATCAAATTCTTTTTGCGCTAAAGCCTGTCTTTGTTTTTCTTCATCAGGTGATTCAATAGAGTCGCCAGTCTTAATGTTGATCTGTTCGGTTTTTTGCTCGGATTCACAAGGCTTTGATTGGTAATTTGTTTTTCCATTAATATCGGTACATTTATAAATACCTGCAAAAGTATAGGTAGAAAAAAGACATCCAAAAAGAAGCAGTGTAATTCTCATTTTTTCCTCGTAAACAACTATTAAGGTTGCAAGAGTATAGGCGATAAATAAAGGGTGAGTGCATTAAAATAACAAATCTATTTAAATCATATACTTAATATTTATTTTAAAGGTGGATCGTTTAACTTTTAAAATAAAATTAAATTTTAAAGCGAGAATATAAAAATATATATTTTTCAGTTACCTAGTAATATTAAATTAAAAAAATTAAAAATTTATTATTACTATTAGTCAGGTTTAATCTTGTTGAAAAGTCATTTTTTTCTATACAAAACATAAGCATGTATAGGTTCTAAAAATGCTGCTAAGCTTATCCTCATCTTGTGTATAAAATGTTGATAAATATCATCTCGATGTTATTCACAGCTCTATCCACAAGTTATTAATAATTTCTTAACAGTTTTAGTCTATGTTGTAAGCTGTCATTAATGTATAGAATAGACATCCTTTTTATAAAAAGATGATTTTTAGACTAGTCATTTGTCAGAAAAAACTGCCTGATCCTAATTGTGTGAGGCTTTCGTACTGTAGATTTAAGAGTAAATAACATCATCATGTCAGAACTAAACAGCAGTGAAACTACCGTTCAACCGGCATTAATGGGGTTGAAAAACTATATTAATCAGCAGATTATCGGTCAGGATGTGCTTATTGAGCGTATGCTGATTGGTCTGTTGGCTGATGGCCATATACTGGTTGAAGGCGCACCTGGTTTGGCCAAGACTCGGGCAATCAATGTTTTAAGTAAAGGCATACAAGGTGATTTTCATCGGGTGCAGTTCACTCCTGATTTATTACCTGCTGATTTGACCGGTACTGAAATTTATCGTCCTCAGCAAGGAACGTTTGAATTTCAAAAAGGTCCTTTGTTTCATAATTTGATTTTGGCTGATGAAATCAATCGCTCACCAGCCAAAGTTCAGGCCGCGTTGTTGGAAGCGATGGCTGAACGCCAGATAACCGTTGGACAGGCAACTTATCCTTTGCCAAAATTGTTTATGGTCATGGCCACACAAAATCCAATCGAACAGGAAGGCACTTATCCCCTCCCTGAAGCGCAGTTGGATCGTTTTTTGTTGCATGTAAAAATTGATTATCCAAAAGCGGAACATGAAAAAAGCATTTTGCATTTGGCTAGAGCCGAAGCGCGATCAGGTTCAGTAAAAACCGCAGAGCAATATCAGCCAATTGATCAAAAGACTTTATTTACCGCACGCAATGAGGTGTTGGATTTACACATGGCTGAAAGTCTGGAAAACTATTTGCTACAAATTATCTTGGCAACCCGCAATCCGGGGGCTTATGGGCAAGACTTGGCATCTTGGTTGCAATATGGCGCAAGTCCAAGAGCAAGCATAGCGTTGGATCGCTGCTCCAGGGCAAAAGCCTGGTTGGCGCAACGTGATTTTGTTTGTCCGGAAGATATTCAGGATATGGCGTTTGACGTGTTAAGGCATCGTTTGATTTTGTCTTATGAAGCGGAAGCGGAAGGTATTACTACCGATCACTTTATTAAAGAACTAATTTCCAGAGTTGCTGTACCTTGATCACGTTTAGAAAACAAGCCGATTCGGTCAATACGACTTCAAGTGAACTGATTTCAGCTTCACTTAAAACCCTGATTGATTTGGCAAGGCCTGCTTCAGGTTTAAATCTGAAACATTCAGCCATCCGTTCCGGACAAAGCGGTGGCTATGTGTCCCGTTTCAAAGGACGGGGCATGGAGTTTGAAGAAGCTAGAATGTATCAGCCAGGCGATGATATACGTAGTATCGATTGGCGGGTTACGGCTCGAACTGGCAATACTCATACCAAGGTATTTCGAGAAGAGCGGGAAAGACCAGTATTTATTTCAGTGGATAATCGCCCTGCGATGCACTTTGCGACACGAGGTGTTTTTAAATCAGTTTTGGCAGCAAAACTTGCCGGTTTATTGGCATGGGCTGCACAGCATCATGGCGACAGGATTGGCGGGCAGATATTTACAGGTAATGATTGCCTTGAATTAAAACCTAAAAATGGCAAACATGCGGTATTGCAGTTTTTAAATGCCCTTGTTTGCGAAGGTGTGTTAATAACCAAAAGCCCGGTTACAATGACTTTGGAAAAAGTACTGGCAAGACTGATGCAGCATGCTCGTCCTGGAAGTCTGGTTTATATTATCAGTGATTTTCGTGGTATTAATGAACAGGTTGAAATCTATCTGGCAAAATTAGCCAAGCATTGTGAAGTAGTTTTAATTTTTGTTTATGACCCACTGGAAAGTCAATTACCCGAAAAAGGCCGTTATCGTTTTACCGATGAAAAAAAAGATGTGGTTATTGATACCGGCGATCAACAACGCTTATTCAATTATCAACAACATTTCAACCAGCGACTGCAGCAATTGGAGCAATTAGCCAAAAAATTAGGTTTGGCGTTTATTCGATGCAGCACTACAGATGACCCAGTACAGCGGTTAAGATAATTAAGCACCGATAGATAAAATCATTAAAGTTACGCTCTAACGACTTCAATTCAAAACAAAAAAATGCAACCGACAGAACTCCCACTTAAAGATATACACGAACCAGTAGCCATAGGATGGTGGCCTCCAGCCATAGGCTGGTGGCTTTTGGCGATAACAGTTCCAATACTGATTATTTTTTTTATTTGGGTTTATAAAAGATTAACGCGTAGGACAGCAATTAAAACGGCCACAAAAATATTATCAGAACTTAAACAGGATAAGACACGAAATAATCTGGAAATGGTAGCTGAACTTTCCATGCTGCTAAGACGTGTAGCGATTAGCGTATCACCAAGAGTCAAGTCAGCCGGATTGACGGGAACACAATGGTTGTCATTTCTTGACAGTACAGTAAAAGACTCACCGTTTAGTAGCGGCATTGGCCAGCTTTTGACTGAAGCGCCTTATCGAAAAATGGCTGTTACCGAACAGGAACGGTCTCAATTAATCAGCCTCTGCGAAAATTGGCTTAAAGCCCAAGTACAAAAAAAATCATGATTAACTTTGAATGGCCCTGGCTTTTAGCCGCGCTACCTTTACCTTTATTAATTCGCTGGCTGGTGTCAGCCAATTTGCCTGCGGAACAGGCTGCTTTAAAAGTTCCATTTTTGGAAGATTTTTCAACAGGTGAAACCAGGGCTGTTTCTAAAACGGAGCAATGGCCCTTATTGCTGGCAGCACTTGCCTGGTTATTTTTGGTGCTTGCTTGTACTCGTCCACAATGGCTGGGTGAGCCCATTGAGCAGGCAGTCAGTGGACGCGATTTAATGCTGGCGGTAGATTTATCCGGCAGCATGGAAGAACAGGATTTTATGCTTAACAAGCGACCGGTTGATCGCTTGACGGCTGCCAAAGGCGTAGCGGGTGATTTTATTAATCGACGTGTTGGTGACAGAGTCGGTTTGATTCTGTTTGGCACCCAGGCTTATCTACAAACACCGTTAACTTTTGACCGAAAAACGGTGATGACCTTATTAAACGAATCGGTCATCGGTTTGGCCGGTGATAACACAGCAATAGGCGATGCCATTGGTTTGGCGGTGAAACGTCTTAAAGATGAACAGGCCAACAGCCGGGTTTTGGTGTTAATGACGGATGGTGCCAATACCGCTGGTGAAGTTACTCCCTTGAAAGCCGCAGAGTTGGCAGCTGCCCAGCATTTGAAAATTTATACCATCGGCATCGGTGCCGATGAAATGATCGTGCGCAGCTTTTTTGGTAACCGTAAAGTTAATCCTTCTGTCGATCTGGATGAGAAAACTTTGATAAAGATTGCCGAAAGTACCGGCGGCCAATATTATCGGGCCAGAAATACCGATGAATTGAATAATATTTATATGAGACTCGACGAGCTTGAACCGGTTGAAAAAGAAAAACAATATTTCAGGCCTCGTAGTGAATTATATTTTTGGCCGCTAGGGCTATCCTTAACGCTGGCAGCTTTCATTGCTTTGTCCAAGGTGCGCTTCTCATGAACCTGACCGACTTTCATTTTATCAGGCCATACTGGTTGTTGGCTGTTTTACCTTATGTGTTGATTCTGGTTTTAATGCTCAAAAACAAACTCAGTCAAGGCAACTGGTCTGCGGTTTGTGATGCCGCTTTGTTGCCGTATTTGTTACAGGAAAAAGCGGTCAACCAAAGTCGTTGGCCTTTAACGGCAGGTGCTATAGCAGCATTGTTGGTTATTTTTTCGCTGGCAGGACCTACCTGGGAACGCTTGCCTTCACCGGTTTTTAGAAATGATTCGGCACTGGTTATTGCTTTGGATTTATCCAATTCAATGAATGCCGCCGATATAAAACCCAGTCGTTTGATTATGGCCCGTTACAAAATTGCCGACATTTTAAAGCAACGAAAAGATGGTCAAACGGCCTTGCTGGTTTATGCCGGTGATGCTTTTACCGTAACGCCGTTAACCGATGACACTGAAACCATAGACAGTCAATTGTCGGCCTTAACTACCGATATTGTTCCTAGCCAAGGAAGTAACACAACATTGGCTCTGGAAAAAGCGGTTGAACTGTTTAAACAGGCCGGCTTGCAAAAAGGCCAGATTTTATTGGTAACCGATGGTGTTGAGCTTGATAAAACCTTGGCAACGCTAAAAGTACTGGATACTTATCAGCTTTCTATTTTAGGTGTTGGAACTGACGACGGTGCACCGATAGCGTTGCCAGATGGTGGTTTTGTGAAAGATCAGCAGGGCAATATTGTGGTGCCAAAATTAAATTCCAGCGAGCTTAAAACCTTGGCGCAAGTTGGAAATGGGATTTATCAAACCATCACCACCAATGACGCAGATATTAAAAAACTGTTGGTCACTCTAGATAAATCGGAGCAAGAGCAAGGCAAGGAAAACGAAAATGTCTTATTGGATCAATGGGCTGAAATGGGCCCTTGGTTATTATTGCTGGCTTTACCGTTAGCGGCTTTGATCTTTAGAAAAGGCCTATTATGTTTTGCCTTATTGCTGATCTTACCCTTGCCAAAAAACAGTTATGCCTTGGGCTGGCAGGATTTATGGCAAAGCAAAGATCAGCAGGCTCTACAAGCCTATAAGAATAAAGATTTTGCAAGGGCAGCTGAACAATTTAAAAGTCCTGAGTGGAAGGCGGTCGCCCAGTACAAAGCTGGGGATTATGAAAAGGCGCTGGAAAATCTGAAAAACAGCAAAGCAGTCAGCAGCGCTTACAATCAGGGCAATACCCTGGCAAAAGCGGGACAGTTGGAAGAAGCTATAAAAGCTTATGATAAAGCCTTGAAGCTTAATCCTGACGATAGCGATGCCAAATTTAATAAAGACCTTGTAGAAAAAGAACTCGAAAAACAGCAACAAGAGCAAAAGCAGGATCAGAAAAAAGACGACAAACAACAGTCCAAAGACGATACGAAAAAAAACCAGGACGGTGATAAAAAAGACAGCGAGAATTCAGAAAAATCTAACGAACAACAAAAGTCTGAAGAAAAGCCGGAACAAAAACCGGAACAAAAACAATCAGACCAGCAACAGTCTGAAGAAAAAAAGCAGCAGCAGGATAAAGCGGAGCAACAAAAACAGGACGAATCAAAATCCGAGCAAGCCGAGCAGAACAAAAAACCGGATAAAGATGAGCTGGCCAATAAGCAAGCACCTGCTGAGATTCAACCTTCGGATGAACAAAAGCAGGCCAATGAACAATGGCTAAAAAGAATTCCCGATGATCCAGCCGGCTTACTCAAACGTAAATTCAAATATCAATACGGCCAGCGTGGTCGGCAGGAAACTGGAAATACAGGGTCTTGGTAGGCAATACATGAACCACAAGCAAATTGCAATTTTCGGTGAAGCTCTGTTTGATTACTTTCCAAACGGACTGCAAGTTTTGGGTGGAGCGCCTTTTAACGTAGCCTGGCACCTTCAGGCTTTTGCCCAGCGCACCTGTTTCATTAGTCGGATTGGTTCAGATACAAAAGGAGATGAAATCAGACAGGCCATGCTGAGTTGGGGTATGGCTGTTGACCAATTGCAAGTTGACCGTGTTTATCCTACCGGAACAGTGCAGGTGGTGATTAATGACGGCGAACCTGATTATGTAATCTTGGCTAATCAGGCTTATGATTTTATTGACGCGCAGCAACTTGATACCGAACGGCACTATAGCGTTATTTATCATGGAACCTTGGCTTTGCGTAACTCTGTTTCGGAGCAGGCTTTCCTTCGTTTAATTTCAGGGCATCAAGGCAAAATTTTCATTGATGTTAATTTGAGACCGCCCTGGTGGCATAGTGAGTCGGTTAAGCAATGGCTTGCCAAGGCAGACTGGGTTAAGCTTAATCAGGATGAATTAAGGCAATTAATTCCCCAAAAAAATACCCTGCAAGCCACGATGTGGCAGTTTTTAGCACAATATGAACTTGAGGTTTTGGTAGTTACTTGTGGTAGCCAAGGTGCGTTGGCCCTAAACAACTTGAATGAGTTTATTGAAGTTTTGCCGAACAAGGCTTTGCGATTGGTCGATACCGTAGGCGCGGGCGATGCTTTTTCAGCGGTTTTACTGTTGGGTATGCAACAAGGTTGGTCATTGCAATTGATTATGGAGAGAGCCCAAGTGTTCGCATCCGCTTTAGTAACTCAAACGGGTGCCACTGTTCAGGATTTGACTTTTTATCAACCGTTTATATCAGACTGGAATCTTGATTACTCTAAATGAACATGAATGTTATGAAGAAATTATTATTGTTATTACTTTTGAGTGTTGTTAGCCCAGTATTTTCGGCACAAATTGGCGTTTCTTTTGATCGTAATCCGGTCAATCTGGAGGAGTCTTTCCAGATCATTTTTACGGCAGATGACACTCCGGACAATGATCCTGATTTTGCGCCGCTGGAACAGGACTTTGAGATACTCGGTCAAAGCCAGAGTAGTAATTCTTCCTGGGTGAACGGGCAGTCGAGCAAGACGATTCAGTGGACTCTTAACGTGATGGCGAAACATCCCGGCAGTCTGGTTGTACCCGAAGTAAAATTTGGTAAAGATGCAAGTTCGCCTGCCAGTATTTTGGTAACACAGACAACAGCCAATTCGGCCAATAAAGCAGTTGATTCTGACGATGATTTATTTCTGGAAGTTGAGGCAACTCCCGAAAATCCTTATGTACAATCGCAGGTCCTTTACACCATTCGTTTGTATAGAAGAGTCGAGATCGCTCAAGCCGCTTTAAATGAGCCGGAACTGGGTGATGCGGTGATTGAAAAGTTAGGTGATGACAGTAATTATAATACCCAGATCAATGGTGTAAATTATCTGGTTACACAACGCAGGTATGCTATTTTTCCTCAAAAAAGTGGTTCTGTGACTATTAAACCAGTGTTATTAACTGCGGAAGTAGCGGTTAATAGTCGTCCGAATTTTAACGGGTTTTTTAATCAAAGGGCGACCAAAACAAAAAAGATTACCTCCAAATCAGTGACACTGGAGGTAAAGCCGGCACCGGCAAATTTTGGCGGACAACATTGGCTTTCGGCTGAACAATTGGTTTTGAAAGAAGAATGGTCGAGCGATAACCAGCAAATGAAAGTCGGTGAACCTATGACTCGAACCTTATCGTTAGAGGCAAAAGGGACTACTGTTGGCCAGTTACCGGAGTTGAATACGGGAAAAATTGAGGAGCAGTTAAAAACTTATCCGGATCAGCCTGTATTGCGGGAACAAAAAAAATCGGAAGGTGTGAACGCATTCAGGGAAGAAAAAATAGCTATTATTCCTTCAAAAGCAGGCAGCTATAAATTACCCGTCATAGAAATTCCTTGGTTTAATACCCAGACCAAAAAAGTGGAAATAGCACGAGTTCCCGAGGCAACCATTATTGCCAAGGATGCGGCAGGAGCTGAGGTAGCGACTCCTGTTGCAAATACACCTGTTCCTTTAGAGCCAGAATCAAAAACGCTAGAGCCACAGATTACTCCGCAACAACAAACTAATATTTGGTTATGGGCTACACTATTTTTAGCCTTGGGGTGGCTGATTACAGTGCTTTATTTTTTGAAAATAAGGTCCTCTAAAAAACTGGCACCGGAAAAAAATGAGTCAGAGGTTCGTTTGCAAGATTGCGTAAAAATACTAAAACAAGCTTGCGCAGATAATGACCCTATAGCGGCAAAAGACGCGTTGTTAGCTTGGGGACAACTGAAATTTGTTGGTATGAGTTTGCAAAATATTGGAGCCATTGCAGAGTTGAGTGATGCGCGGTTGCGGGATGAAATTCGGTCTCTGAATCAGGCTTTATATTCAGATGCTAGTGTGGAATGGCAAGGGAAAAAACTGTTTCAGGTGTTTATTGAAAACAAAGCAAGGGATATAAAAACTGTTCAGGTTGATGATAAGCTTGAGCCGCTTAATCAATTGTGATGTAAGGTTTTTTAGACTTTATATTTCTTACGAATACTAATTTGAACCGATTTATGAGGCAGTATTTAGGGTCTTAAAATATTCCACTGTCATAAATAGCGCGGCAATGGATCGAGCCTCGGTACATTCTCGCGTGGCCAATAATTCATTGATATGGCTTAATTTCCAGGGAACTACTTCCAGCTCCTCGGGTTCATCGCCTTCCAGTTTTTCAGGATATAAATCCTGGGCGATGACAATTTCGGTCATATGTTCCAGATAGGATGGGGCAATTGAAAATGAACTTAGATGATGGAGGTTACGAGC
>CANNLO010000064.1 GCA_947505055.1 Methylococcaceae bacterium
ACAAAATCTTGGTGTGTTATGAAAGTATCCCAATGCCGTTTTAGTGCTTCTTCAGCATTCGCTCCCAGTTCAACACAATAAGTGGTTTCGTCAACAGCTTGCAGACCTTCAAAGACACTGGGGGTCATCCATTTTTCAAGAACCAGCCAACCACCCAAATTTACGCCACGAATTTTTTTTCCAAATTTATTATCATAATCATGTTTCATTTTATTATTAGTCCTTGTCAGTAAACATTATTAAAAACTACTCGACAGTTGGATAACTTGGAATGCACGTGAAACAACTTGGACAAATAATCCCTGAATTATCAAATAGCCCAGTATTATTCTGAATTTAGCTAATTATCGGCATTCTTAAAAATCGGCTTCTGACGAACAGGAGCAGATAAATCTGCTCCAAGTAAAACGCTCTGAAATCTATAGTAAAACAATCCGTCGCTGATGAAAGGCTTCTGCCAGGGGCTCATTGGTTATTGTCATAATCGCAGCATCAGGCAGCTTTTGTGTTATTAACTGCAGCATTTTTAATTCACACGAAGAATCTAGCGAATCCATGGCCTCTTGCAACAGTATCCACTTGGGTTGCTGCAACAATAAGCGAACTACACCTAAACGCTGTTGTTGTTCGCGTGAAAATGCACTAGCCCAGTTATCTTCACGGTCCAGTTCCTCTTGCAATTGCTCCAGACCTACCAGCTCAAGTGCTTCAACCAGCTCAGCTTCGCTATAAGCTATCTGCGTTGACGGATAACAAATCGCCGACCGCAAAGTTCCGGTTGGCAGATACGGCCTGGGGGGCATAAAAAATACCGGGTCAACAGGCAACTCTATCGATCCTTCTCCCCAAGGCCAAAGACCAACTACTGATTTGAACAATTTGGAGCCAGTAAAAGCATTCCCTGAAATCAAAACCCGCTCACCCGGCATAACCTCAACATTAATACTTTGCACGCACACCATGCCGTCAAGTCTGATAATACATAAATCACAAAAACGTAAAACATTCTGTTCTGTTTTTTTCAATTGAATACGATGCGGGTCATGACGAATAATTTCACGCTCTAATAGGTCCAAACCATTAGCCAATCCCAAAACACGTTCAACAGAAGCTCGCCATTCTGCTACTCTGGCCATATTATCAACCGGCCAGGACAAAGCTCCGGCTGTTTGCTGGAATGCCTGTGCTGATTGCATCAAGGCGCCAAGCGTGATGTTTCCCAGAATATAGCGGGGCGCAGACACCAGTATTGGAAACGCCATCGACAACACCGAGTAACCGGAAGTAAGCATGAATAAATGTGACCAGGTATGAGTCTGGCGCTGCCATGCATGAACAATATCCTTAAAAAGCCCGATGAAACGAACCTGTTCATTGGCTTCCCCATGAACTAGCGCAATCGCTAAAGAATTTTCCCTTGCCGTTACTAAACCGAATCTGAAGTTAGCCTCCACAGTTTGCCTGGCATCAGTTGCCAAAGTATAGGGTCGACCTAACCACCAACCCAACGAGGAAGCACAGGCAGCATAAATAATAGCCAACCAGACCAAATGCCCATGAATCGGAATCTCGATGAAAAACAGATCTAAAACAACAGTTCCGGATAGGCCCCAAAGAATTTTTGAAAAACTGATAATCACCAATGAACTGTAAATTAAGGAGTGGCACAGTTCGATTGCCGATTCGGTTGCAATACGAACATCCTCAGCGATTCTCCCGTCAGGATTATCATGTGTTCCCTGAATATGCGTTACCAAATAATGCCGGCCATCTTTCATCCAAAGGCCAATCAGATGCTGGGTAAACCAACTACGCCAATCAAGTTGCAATCGCCGCTTTACCTTAAAATGCGCGGTGGTAACCGCTATATTTGATATAAAAATCAGAACTATGGCGCCAATCTGCATAAACAGACCGCCCATTGAACGTTGCTCAAGCGCATTAAAAAGATCTGCACTCCATTCCGTAATAATAACTGCTATTCCAATCTGCATCACAGTCAGCATAAATAAAGCCAAAGCCAGACTGCGAATTGTAGATTTGTTTTCTGAATGCCAAAATGGACCGGCTAACCGAATAAATTTAATAAAAAATCCGTTTGAAAATTCCACATCAAACTCCAAAGATATAGTGAAATAAATAACATCTTAAGACAGGGGTTTTATTGTTATATTGTGCCCAGTCTTTTACCAACTACGATTTTAATGGAATTTTTCAGATTTACACAATTTTGCAATCTTTTAAATAAAGTGTTTTAGAGATTTGCCCACACTTAGTCAGCAAATTTCACTCTACAGACACTCAAACTACTCTATTCAACCGCAGATACGACCCTACTAAGTGCTCCCAGTCCTATAGAAAAATCACTCGCATGCAAGTATCGCCCAATTTTTAAAAGGATTTAGCTTCTTTCAGATTATAATAAGCAGAATAGCTAAATTTTGTCCGCATTATTGCGAGATTTTGGTACGGCATTTTGTCAACATTAAAATTGATGAAAGAATGTCGCATATTCTATTTAATATTTAACAAACAGAGATAAGAAAGCAAAGGCAGAAATGGATGACTAAAAAAACAATAACTACTACTTCTATGCTTAATCATGGCAAACTCTCGTTGCGAAACTTAATCCTCTCTCTAAACTCTCTATTGTTTGCTCTGCTGACAGCTTGCTCAGAACCCGCCATACAAAAACTTGAAGGCCCCGCCCAAGGCACGACTTACCATATCAGTTACTGGTCCGAACACCCTACTGACACCATAGCCATTAAATCCAGTATCGAAAACGAGCTCACTATTATCGATAAACTGTTATCCAATTACCGCCCAGACTCTACAATTGAAATCTTTAATAAAAGCGATAACACTGACAGCCAGGAAGTCGGCAACGAAATTGTGTCACTGGTCAAAATTGCCCAAGTTGTGAATGAAGCCAGTCATGGTTGCTATGATTTAACAATCAAGCCCTTGTTTGACCTATGGGGTTTTAAAGGAGACACACTCACTATTCCAGATGAGGCCAAACTTCTCACCACACTAAAACAAATCGGCATGGAAAAGCTTGAAGTTGTTGACGATACTCATCTGCGCAAGCAACAGGCTGACCTTAAAATAGACCTGGCTTCCATTGCCCAGGGCTATAGTGTTGAACGTATCAGTAAGGTTCTGGAACAGCAGAATATTACTCAATATCTGGTTGAGATAGGCGGCGAATTAAAAATAAACGGTACAAAACCTGGACGGCAACCCTGGCGTATTGCTCTGGAAAGACCCTTACCAGAAGAACGCTCCATGCAAAAAGTTATTACCATGCCTAAAGATTCGCCGATGGCGGTGATGACTGCAGGCACTTATCGGCATTATTTTGATGATCATGGCCAGCGTTATAGCCACATTCTCGATGCTCGAAATGGAAAACCAGTTACCCACAATCTTGTCTCGGTCACCGTTTTAATCAGCGATCCAACAGTTGCTGACGCCTGGGACACTGCCCTGCTCTGTCTGGGGCAAAAAGATGGCATGCTAGCCGCAAACACCGCAAAAATTCCCACGCTGTTCATCGAAATGCAAGGCAACGAACTCATTGAATCCCGCAGTGATGCCCTGAATACTTTAAATACCCTGACAATCAAATAACACCTCATAAACAAACCATGTCACTTAAAAATCGCAATATTTCTTTTTTTTCCCGATGGGGAGACTATACATTGGGTCACCCTATTGCCGTATTGTCACTCACAATTCTGCTAAGTATTTTGGCCCTGCAATATACCGCCGGTCATTTAAGCATTAATACCGATACAGCTGAACTCATTGCCCCCGATGCCCCCTTTCAAATAAATCGACGAAATTATGAAAAAGCGTTTTCGCAGGACATGCATACCTTGTTACTGGTGGTTGAATCAGAAACACCTGAGCTGACCAAATCTGCCAGCAAACGATTGCTACGCCTACTTAAAGCCAACAAAGACCAAATCATTTCAGCTTATATACCAAACGATAACGATTTTTTTCGCCATAACGGACTGCTATATCTTGAAACCGAAGAACTAAAGACCCTATCCACTAATCTGACGCTCGCCCAGCCATTTATAGGCAGAATTTCCCAAGAACCCAATTTAGCCGGCTTTCTTGCAATATTTGATGATGCCTTATCTTCCAAGGATAAAACCCAGGTTGTACCTATTGACCTGACTTCACTGATAGACAAGGTCTCGCTTAACCTGCATAAAACCCTTAATGGCGAGAATGCGCTATTGTCATGGGAATCCTTGATTAGTGACAAGAAAACACATTCTGGCAACGGCTTTATTATCGTCTCACCCAAGTTTGATTTCTCGCAAATTCGACCTGCCGAAACTGCGATTGACGCTATCCGCAAAGCCGTTATAGAAATTCAGGATCCCAATCTGCCGGCGGTTAAAGTTTCAATCACCGGTGAAGCAGGACTTGAAGATGATGAATTATCTGGCATGAGTGCCGGTACTTTTACCGCCAGCATCTTTTCTATTGTGCTGGTCTTATTTATTCTCTTAATGGCCTATCGATCTATTTTACTAACAGTTGCCACCTTGATTACCTTGGCTTTGGGCATGTTGTTTTGTGGAGCCTTCGCAGCCTTTTCAGTCATGGAACTGAACCTTATTTCCGTTGCTTTTGCGGTATCCAATATCGGTTTGGGCGTCGAATATGCCATCCATTTTTGTTTGCGCTATCGAGATAATCTGACTCATCATATTCATAAAGATCTGGCGTTACGTAGCACTTTAACCAGCACTGCACCCTCGCTATTATTGTGTGCAGGCACCACCTCTATTGGGCTGTATGCGTTTATTCCAACCGATTACAAAGGCGTCTCCGAACTGGGACTATTGGCGGGCACCAGCCTGTTCATCTGCCTGTTAATTACCTTGATTGCCTTGCCGGCACTCTTGAAAATACTCCCTGCACCCGTAAAATCCGAAGAGGAAGAAACGCAGGGTAGCCTGGCTAAACTGGCCGAAAAACTATCTATCTTTCCGCTTCATTTCGCCAAGCCAATTGCAATTGCAACATTTATTATTGCCGTTATATCGATTGGTCTAATGTTCCAAATAAAAACAGACTTCAATCCCATTAACCTGCGCGACCCCAATACCGAATCGGTCATCGCGTTTAAAAACCTGATGAAAGACAAAGAAACTACTCCACTCACCTTGACAGTTCTGGCCAAAGATGAAAAAAATGCCAAAGAACTTGAAAAGAAGTTATCAACCCTTAAAACAGTTGATAAAACCGTCAGTCTCTTCGATTTTATACCCGCTACCCAGGACGACAAACTGGCATTGATTGAAGACATGAGCCTGATGCTTGGCGAACAAACACAAAGCTTTCCGGCATTAAAAACAGATACTGATCCGGTTCCCGCAATCAATCGACTGATAAAAACCATCGACGCGCTACTACCGCAAAAGACCAATGATCATGACCGCTTGACTTTAAGCAATTTCAAAAAAGAACTTCTGGATATTTTGATTGAACTGGAGACACGCCAACAACCCAATCAACGCTTGTTTATTGAAAAAATTCAGTCAGCACTGCTTGGAACGCTACCCAATGTCATGAATGATCTGTCGACCAGCTTTAATGCCAGAAACATTACACTTGCGGATTTACCTGCTGACATTAAGGACAAGTGGCTAAGTAAAGATGGCTCTTACCGCATCCAGATTTTCCCTAAAAAAGATCTGAATGATTTAGCCAGTCTGGAAGAATTCATCACCGAAGTACAAACGCTTGCACCGGAAACGACAGACTTGCCCATTATGTATTGGGAATCCATGAAAGAAGTCATTGATGCCTTTCAGCAAGCTATATTGATCGCACTAATAACTATTGCACTGCTACTATTCGCTATCAGGCGCAATATTGTCGATACCTCGCTGGTTATGACGCCATTGATTCTGGCAGGTCTGTTTACCATGGCAAGTGCAGTCATTACCAACACGCCCATTAATTTTGCCAATATTATCGCGCTACCGCTGTTACTGGGACTGGGTGTTGATAACGGCATCCACATGGTTGAAAAGCTGCATCACTCACTTTCAGAAAAGCAAAACATCTATCAATCTAGTACGGCCAGAGCGATGTTTTATGGCGCTTTAACCACAGCATCCAGTTTTGCCGGACTCGCTTTTTCCCCGCATCAGGGCATAGCCAGTATGGGACTGATTATTACAATTGGCATCTTTTGGATTATGGTCAGTACCTTCATTATTCTTCCGGCACTGAGCAAATTGGTTTTAAAAACCAGATAACCCCACTTAATTAAAAAAGCCACAAAGAATGGTAAACCTTCTTTGTGGCTTTTTTAATATTGAAAGGGCGAATAAATCCGCCCCAGTTTCTCTACATTAACTTAATCCAAAACCAGATTTCTCAGATAATCCAGGAAATCACCTTTCAACTCTTCATGCATCAAACCAAACTCAACGGTTGCCTGTAAATAACCCAGCTTCGATCCGCAATCATAACGTTTTCCATCAAACTCAAAAGCCAATACCTGTTCATCTGTCATTAAGGCTGCGATAGCATCAGTTAACTGAATTTCACCACCAGCGCCTCTTTCGGTTGTTTCAATTTTTTCAAAAATTGCCGGAGTTAAAATATAACGCCCAACCACACCCAGATTTGAAGGGGCTCTTTCTGGTGCCGGTTTTTCAACTATCAGTTCAACCAAGCCCACTGACGAAGATATTTCTTTGGTTTTGACAATACCGTATTTGTCGGTTTCCTGCGGATTAACCCGCTCTACGCCTAAGATGCTGCACTGATTCTGATCATATTGTTCAACCATTTGGGTCAAACAACCAGCACCGCCTGAATTGGTGATCAAGTCGTCTGCAAGAATAACGGCAAAAGGTTCATCACCGACAACAGACTTGGCACACAGTACCGCATGACCCAAACCCAAAGCCTCAGGCTGGCGTATAAACACAAATGAAACATTCGGTGGCATCATTTCCCGAATCATTTTCAGGGTTTCAGTTTTACCCCGAATAATCAGTTCATTTTCAAGTTCGTAGGCTTTGTCAAAGTGATCCATGATCACGTTTTTACTACGGCCAGTCACAAATATAATCGTATCAACACCGGCAGCCACCGCTTCTTCAACACAATACTGAATCAAAGGTTTGTCAACAACCGGCAACATTTCCTTGGGACTGGCTTTGGTGGCAGGTAAAAAACGGGTTCCAAGACCCGCAACCGGAAAAACTGCTTTTTTAATTTTTAAATTCATCTTCAGATATACTCGATAATAACGGATCATTAAAAAACCCAAGACTGATTAAAGCCTTGAATCATCCCTGCCATTGATGGCATTTGGTAACCTGTGTCACCCCTACTTTTCTATTTTAAACTAAAAACCTTGCAACCTGTGCCGTAAAAATATCCGGTTGCTGCACATGCAGCCAATGTCCCGCCTGGTCTATGGTATTAATAATCGCTTTTGGGAATAAAGAGTTTATAGCCTCAGGCTGAACGAAATCTGAATCGCCTCCCGCAATAAATAATACTTCATCCGTAAAAGACTGTAAGTCCACGGCTTTCGGAAATGCAGCTATAAAAGGTGCCATTTCATGAAATATATCAAGATTAACTCGCCAACAATATTTACCGTCTTTTAGAATCATGTTTTGCAGCAGAAACTGACGATAACTCAACTCAGGTATATGCGCTGTAAGTAGTATTTCAGCCTGTTTACGGTTATTAATCTCAGCCAGCGATATTGATTTTAACGCGAGTATGGTATTGTCAAAACTGTGTTGATAAGTGACCGGGGCAATGTCGGCCACAATCAGCTTAGTCAATCTTTGGCGCGCTGTCAGTGCAAACCACATGGCCACCTTGCCGCCCATGCTGTGCCCCAATAGACTGGCTTTTTCCAAGCCCCGATCATCCATAAAACGCAGCAAATCGGCGGCCATCACCGGATAATTCATTAGCGGATGATGAGTCGATGCCCCGTGATTACGCATATCAGGAACATAAACATGAAACTGCGAGGATAGTTTTTGAGCAACCTGACGCCAATTACGCGATGAAGCAAAAAAACCATGCAGGATAATCAACGGAGAATGATCCGGATTACCAAATTCCTCAAATGTCAGCGCGACCGTATCCATCAGGCAAAAGCGAACAAAGCGCCCATCAATCCGCCGAAGACGCCACCCCAAACAACCAGCCAGCCCAAATGCTCGCGAATGATTGCCTGAACCATTTCTTTAACCAATTGTGGAGTTAATTCACTAAGACGTTTATCAATGACCGATTCAATTTTACCAATAATATCGCCGCCAATTTTATGTGCATCCAGACCCTGTTTTAAGGCCGTTTTAAAACGATCTGAATCAACCATTTCAGTCAGGGTGATTTTCATTTTTTCGGTAAAAGGTTCTTTTAACGGAACCAACGCTTCTTCACCTCCCATCATCATCAACATACCACCAAAAGAAGATTCCATAATCGAGGAAACCAAGCCTTCGTAGACCTTGTCATAATTAACGGCATTTAACAAAGGCTCCAAATTCAACACGCCTTTACCTTGCTCCTCTTCGGATTCGATAAATTGTTCGATATTTTCTACGGTAAAAAATTGCTGCATCATCAATTGTTTGATAGACAGTTTAAACTCTTCAAACCGCGCGGGTATGACGCCTGAGCCATATAAATAAGGTACTTTCTCAAACAGCATATGAATAGCCAACCAATTGGTAATGGCTCCCGAAAGCGCAAAAAAGCCAATCGATTTGATAAACTCCGATTGCCCAGGCCAAATATAGCCAATAAAAATAACACCCACCGAAATGAGATTGGTCATAAAACTTTTGTTTTCCAGGTATTCTTTATAATCGTTCATCATTTCTTGGGTAATAATTCATAGGTTTTTTGTGATAGGGATTTTTCATTACAAATCAGCATTCAATTGTTTTAATGCTGACAAATTTATTTTCAGGTGTTAATTCCATTTCAAAATAGCCGTTAATGCCTTGCCGGGTCAAAAAAGATTGAATTCTACCCGCAGGAAAAGCCACTCTTCGGCCATCCTCAGCAATAACTGACACATTTTTGGCTATGCCTTGATAGACCTGAAAAAATTGATCGTAAGACAAAGATAATGTAAATCGGATAAATTGGTTTTGGATCATGATAGAGAAATCAACATAATTATATTATGCCCCCTCTCCATTTTGGAGAGTTCTTATTACTCAAGTTATTTCCTAAATCTCCCTTAATCTAAAGGATGTATTTAGGAAAAAGGCGCATCAGATCTCAAAAGATGCGCCTCCACTCTTTCAAACTGAAAAATATTTTCAGCCAACTCATTCATTAACGATTGTTTTGCAACGCAGCAATGCGCTCTTCCAAAGGCGGATGACTCATAAAAAACTTCCTGACACCACCACCGTTAATACCGAATGCTGCCAATTGGCCCGGAAGCTCAACCGCTTCCTGACCGCGTTGCAAGGCACGCAACGCACCAATCATTTTTTCACGTCCTGCCAGTTTTGCGCCGCCCGCGTCAGCCTTGAATTCACGATACCTTGAGAACCACATAACCAGCATAGACGCCAAAATACCCAACACTAGCTGTGCCACCATCTGGGTAATGTAATAAGCCGGGCCATAACCACGTTCGGTTTTAAACACAACCCGATCAACAACATGACCGATGATAGTCGCAAAAAAATAAACAAAAGTATTGACTACGCCCTGCATTAAAGCCATCGTCACCATATCGCCATTGGCAACATGACTGATTTCATGACCGACAACCGCTTCAACTTCATCGGCATTCATGTTTCGTAGCAAACCGGTACTGACGGCCACCAAGGCACTATTTTTACTCATACCGGTAGCAAAGGCATTGGATTCGGGCGTTTCGAAAATGCCAACTTCGGGCATGCCGATATCTGCCTGCCTGGCCAATTTAGCAACAATGTCGAGCAGCCATTGTTCGGTTTGATTCTGGGGTTGCTCAATGACCCGTAAACCCATCGCTTTTTTCGCTGACCACTTGGACATCGCCAACGAAATAACAGAACCGGTCATGCCAATAACTGCCGACATGACTAAAAGTGCATTAAGATTAAGATCAACGCCTTGAGCATCCAGCGTGCCGCTTAAGCCCAAAACATTAAAAATTATACTGACCACAACCAAGATAGCTGCATTGGTCGCCAAAAAAAGAAATATACGCATCATAACGTTAGCCTTTTGAATTATGTTAAGGTTTGATCAATATGGGGGAGTAAATAACAAATTCCAACCCTACCACCAGTGCTAATATAACTTAAATTTTATTGATGAAGGAGATCCCTATGCTTATTATAAAAGTAATTTTGTTTTTATTGCCTTGTTTTGCCCTTGCCCAAGACAATAGTCATAAAGACCTACTTAGCCAACTAAAACTGCCGCCCGGATTTACAATAACTATTTTCGCCGAAAACCTGCCCAATGCCCGCAGTTTGGCCTTGGGAGATAACGGAATAATTTTTGTCGGTTCAGGGAAAGAAGGCGTAGTTTATGCCGTGCAAGACAGCAATAACGATGGCCTCGCCGATAAACGCTATGTTCTCGCCAGCCAACTCTATATGCCTAACGGTGTTGCTTATAAAGATGACACCCTTTATGTTGCCGAAGTTAACCGCATTATTCGTTTCGACCATATCACGCAGCAATTAGCACATCCGCCCAAAGCAGTTGTCGTTTACGATCAATTCCCTTCGGAGCAACATCACGGCTGGAAATATCTAAGAATCGGTCCCGATAACAAACTCTATACGTCAGTCGGCGCACCCTGCAATATTTGCGAACCTGATAAACCGATCTTCAGCTCACTGGTTCGTTTAAATACCGATGGTAGCGGCTTTGAACAACTTGCCAGAGGCATCCGCAGTTCCGTAGGCTTTGACTGGAATCCGGAAACTAATGCCCTGTTTTTTACCGATAATGGCCGCGATTATTTGGGTGATGATTTACCAGCCGATGAACTTAATCAATGGACGACTACAGGTGAGCATTTTGGTTTTCCTTATTGTCATGGCGGCGAAACCCCAGATCCTGACTATTCCTCGGATAAAAAATGTCGACAATTTGCCGCACCGGTTTGGAAATTCAAAGCTCATAGCGCTCCACTGGGATTACGTTTTTATCGTGGCAAACACTTTCCAGCCGAATTTCATCAGCAATTATTTGTCGCACAACATGGTTCCTGGAACCGGTCTGAGCCACAAGGTTATCGCGTCGCGCTGATTAAATTTAATCAAGGCAAACCGATTTCCGAACAAACCTTTATTGACGGCTGGCTAAGCAAAAGCAATGAAATCCTTGGGCGCCCTGTTGACGTACTGGAAGTGCCCAATGGTAGCCTGTTAATCAGTGATGACAAGCTGGGTGTCATTTACAAGGTCGAATACAAAGGCAACCATGGATAAGAAATTTGAAATATTAAATAAGGAGGTCATTTACCAGGGTTTTTTTCGTCTTGAACGATACCGCCTTAAACACACTTTGTATGGCGGCGGCTGGAGTTCTGAAATCACCAGAGAGTTATTTCGGCGCGGCAGCTGCGTTGCGGTCCTTTTATATGATCCGGATGCCGACAAAGTGGTGTTGATCGAACAATTCAGGACTGGCGCTATTTTAAAAGCAGATAAAGCCTGGCTGGTGGAGATTGTTGCCGGCGCCATCGAGGAAGGAGAAGTTCCCGAAGCAGTTGCCTATCGCGAATCTCTGGAAGAAGCCGGCTGTGAAATTCAGCAACTAATGGTTATTAACGAATTTTATACCACGCCAGGCGGTTCTTCCGAATGGATCACGCTGTTTTGCGGCAAGGTTGATAGCACTGCAGTCGGCGGTCTTCATGGCCTTGAACATGAAGACGAAGATATCTGGGTACGAACTGTTTCCTTTGATGAAGCCTATCTTATGCTTGAAAACGGTGAAATAGACTCGGCAATACCGATCATTGCAATCCAGTGGCTGGCTTTAAACAGACAAAAACTTAGACAAGAGTGGGCTGTTAAATGACAGCCGAATTAATAAATGATCTCGCCTTGGGATGCGAGATCCCGATTAAAAAACCCCGTTGCGATAGCGACACTCCAACTGATTCAGCACTATCTGCGTAATATCAGTTAACAATTCAAACTGTGTAAATGATGGTTTTAAGGATTTTCATTTACACAGCCATTTAAAATTAAATATCCACCACTCTGTTCGTATCAAAACCGGGAACCAGTTTCTTGCCGATGTAACCTCTGGGATTACACAGGATTCTGGCGCCGGCAATACGATAATCTGCCGGACTATGAACATGACCATGAAACCAGACTTCAATTTCATTTTCATGTAAAAAATACTTTAAATCATTGCAATAGGCTATTTTCTTGAGCGCCTCAGCAGAATCTTTCCAGCTCCACATGGAAGGTGCATGATGGGTAACGACCACTGTTTTACCGGAAAAGGGCCGGGCTAATTCATCTTTTAACCACTTTTTTGAAATTTGATGTAAATGACTAAACTTCAGGGTATCAAAAGGCTTTTGCTCGAATTGAATCTTTCTGAAGTCATTTAAGGTCTTGCCTAAAGCCTCGGCCTTTTTTTCACCATCGACAAACAAATCTGCCCAAAGCGTGCAACCTAAAAAACGCACACCCTGAAAAACAAAACTGTCATTTTCAAGAAAATTAATATTGCTATCTGCGCACTGCCTGCGTAGCGACAATAAAGTTTCCTGATAGTCATGAGTATAAAACTCGTGATTACCTGCCACATAAATAACCGGTTTATTGAGCGTTTTCAACCACTCCAGACCTTGCGTACTAATACCGATATCACCTGCTGCAACGATGATGTCAGCGTCATTATTCGGCACTTCAAGCATACCGAACTCCAGATGTACATCAGAAAAATAATTTATCCTCACACTAAACTCTACTCAATTGGCTGTATCAGCGTATAATTTAACAACATTATTCCCATTAACTGTAACCTTTTCAAAAAGATTTTGCACATGTCTATCAGCCTTAGAAAAATCACTCATCAAGTTTTAGTCGGCGATGTTAAAGTCGGCGGCGGCGCACCTATCGTTGTTCAGTCGATGACTAATACCGATACCGTTAATGTTTTGGCTACTGTTAACCAGATCATCGAACTGGCTGAAGCGGGTTCAGAACTGGTCAGAATCACCGTCAACTCTGAAGAAGCAGCGAAAGCTGTTGCCGAAATCCGCAACCAGTTGGACAAAAAAGGCAACCACACGCCGATCGTTGGCGATTTTCATTTTAACGGCCATAAACTCTTGGAAAAATATCCAGACTGCGCCCAGGCCTTGGATAAATACCGCATTAATCCCGGCAACGTAGGACGCGGTAAAAGCCGTGACCCACAATTCCAGCAAATGATCGAATTTGCCTGTCAATATAACAAACCAGTCCGTATCGGCGTCAACGGCGGCAGTTTGGATCAAGCGGTATTAACCCGTTTGCTCGATGAAAACAGGAACTTACAAACACCCGAACCCTTAGCTGCCGTTACCCGAAAAGCCATCGTCTTGTCCGCCCTTGAAAGCGCCGCTAAAGCCGAAGAAATTGGACTCAGCAAAAATCAAATTATCTTATCCTGCAAAATCAGCAATGTGCAGGAACTGATCAATATTTATCTAGATCTGTCCAGCCGTTGCGATTATGCGCTGCATTTGGGACTGACCGAAGCCGGCATAGGTTCCAAAGGCATCGTGTCTTCCTCTGCCGCTTTATCGGTATTGATGCAACAAGGCATCGGCGACACCATTCGCATTTCCCTGACCCCAGAACCCGGCGCTTCCAGAACCCAGGAAGTTATCGTTGGCCAGGAAATACTTCAAACCATGGGCTTTCGCTCGTTCACCCCGATGGTTATCTCCTGCCCCGGTTGCGGTCGCACCACCAGCGATTATTTCCAAAAACTGGCCATGGACATTCAGGGTTATCTGCGCGATCAAATGCCAGTCTGGCGCACCCAATATCCCGGCGTGGAAACGATGGAGGTTGCGGTTATGGGCTGTGTGGTCAATGGACCGGGCGAAAGCAAAAGCGCCAACATTGGCATCAGCCTTCCCGGTACTGGTGAAACACCGGTAGCGCCAGTTTATGAAGATGGCGAAAAAACCGTTACCTTAAAGGGCGACAGAATTGCCGAAGAATTCCAGGAAATCGTGCAACGCTATATCGAAACGCATTACTCGGCTTAAAATCAATCCCGCCTAAACTCGCATTTGCGTTTAGGCGGGATCAATATTAACTACAATCGTTTATAGGCCTTGGAAAATCAAACCACCAAAGGCTTACGCGCACTATAGCAACCTAGCATCCCTGAAAAGATGGCTTTTGCCGAAACTTCTGTGTAACCCTGTTCTTCCAGCAAAATAGACAACTCTTCGGTTGAATAAAAAATTTCCAGTGCGCTGATAAAATACTGAATCAAATTGTAGGCGGCATGACTGCTGCGAAACAGCAAACCCGTACCGCTCAGACACAAGCGTCAATAAGCGTAATAAACTTTTCTACAACTTTATTGCTGGGTCTTAACATATCGCAATGATAAAAATGACCGCCCGGTTTTAAAACGCGATTAATCTCGCCGAACATGTGGGCGATTTTTAAATGACGCGAGGCAAATTGCAAAGTCACCACATCAAAATGGTTATCGGGAAACGGTAAAGTATGAACATCAGCAATCGTGCTATTAATCTTGAAACCTAATTTCTCAGCCCGTTGACGGCCCACTTCCTGCATATCGACACTGCGGTCAACAGCGTTTATTTCCAAGGTCGGTTCACGTTTAAGCAAGGCTATGCCTATCGCATTGGTGCCAGCACAGACATCAAGCACACGCTGATTTGGCTTTACTTCGATCATCGACATAAAGGTACGCAAAAACCAGTTCCAGCAACCTAAGCTGGCAACCTGATTGCCACGGTCATAATAAGGTGAGATATTTTTAAACGCATCATTCAGTTGTTCAGACCAAACCGTGCTAAAAGCCGATTCACGTACTTGTTCACTCCTGGTTAGTGGAGGTAAAGCCATAAAGATAGTGTTCCGTTGTAAAGTGGATAAGATATTTGCTTGTTGATTAGTTAATTCCCCAAAAAAATTGAACATTCAAGGAATATTAGCTTCACAAAACTGCCGAAGTGCAGAGTACAAACCCAGGTTTGTACTCCGTTTACTTTATAATCAGCCTGTTACGTTATTTCATGGTCCAGCGCGGCAACCACATTTGCGCAAAAGAGGTTATAAACATAACCATCAAAGTTTAATTACATTTTTTTACTTTTTTTAAGCTTAATTTAAGGTAGCAAGCATTGTCAATTTTAAACCTTATGATAATAGATGATTGAATTCGTTGGTATATTTACATTTGTTAATGATTCTAGTCATTTATGTCACAACCCGGCAAATCTGTTGCGTTTAGCACACAACTCATTTTTATAATTACTCAGCTAACCATTGCCGTCGATAATCCTCATAAGCAAACTGTTTTAATTTTGTAACTCTAAAAGAATGGCTGAGGTAAATATCGGGAAGGTTATAGCCATTAAATCGATTCGCTTTAATTAAAGAATAGGCACCAACATTTTTGAAAACGACTTTATCGCCAATTGCCAGGGGATTTTTAAACTGATACCGTCCAAAAATATCGCCCGCCAGACAAGTACAACCCGCCAAAGTCGCAGTATAACTTCCAGTGGGATCGTGTTCGTGTAATTCAGGCTGCCGCTGATATTCAAAGACTTCTGGATTATGATTGACAGACGTATCCAAAACAACCATGTTGGCACCGTCGCTAACAAAGCAATCAAGTACCGTCGCGACTAAATAACCAGCCTGACCGACAATGGCTTTGCCCGGCTCGATATACACTTCCAATCCATATTCGTGTTTCAGCTTTGTCACCAACTCCACAAATGGTTGATGATTTTTAATTTGATTAAACAAATAGCCGCCACCGATATTTAACCATTCCAGTTCAGCCAATCCGAACCCCAGATGCTGTTTTAGTTTATTGATCGTTTTAAGGAGTGGGGTGAAATCGGTAGCCGAGAAAATATTATGGACATGCAATCCCTGAATTTGATCAAGATGAGTAATTTCAGAAGGGTCAACACCTAACTTGGATTGCTGTCGGCACGGATCAAAACGATCATCATTTAAAAAAGACAACTTGGGATTCACTCTCAAACCGATAGAAGACTGTTCCTGAGCCACTTCCCCAAAACGTTGATACTGGGATAAGGAATTAAAACTGATATGCGAACACAGCGTAGCCAACTCCTCCAATTCATCCGCTCTGAGACCGGGCGTAGTCAAATGAATACTGCCCTGCCCCGGCAAAACTTGTTCCGAACCTTGACGAAGCACTTCATCAGCCAAACGCGCTTCAAATAAAGAGCTGACTGAAAAGCCATCAACATAAGGCTTTGCCAGATCCAGAATTACCTTTAGTGGCAAGGCCTTGATCGAATATAAAACGTTAACGCCACACTGGTTTCTCAGGTCCGCCAAAATTTCAAGGGTTCTTGTAACCTCTACTTTATCAATCACAAATGCAGGTGAAGAAAAAACGCTTTCTTTTAAACCATTAAAATCCATCACTTGAATAAATTACAATCCTAAGTCGCTTAAACCGGGATGTTCATCTGGTCGACGACCTTGCGGCCAATGAAATTTGCGGTCAGCTTCTTGAATAGATAAATCATTAATGCTTGCGTAACGGCGTTGCATCAAACCGTTTTGGTCAAATTCCCAGTTTTCATTACCGTAAGAACGGAACCATTCATTGTTATCGTTGTGCCATTCATAGGCAAAACGAACGGCAATATGATTATCGTCGAAAGCCCAAAGCTCTTTTATCAGGCGATACTCATGTTCTTTTGCCCATTTTCGGGTGAGAAACTCAATAATTTGCTCGCGACCGACCGGAAATTCAGCACGATTTCGCCACACACTATCAATAGTGTAAGCCAGGGCGACACGCTGAGGATCACGATTGTTCCAGCCATCTTCGGCCATACGTACTTTTTGGAATGCCGTCTCACGGGTAAAAGGAGGAAAGGGGGGGCGAGCTTCTTGGGTGTTATTCATAAAATACTCCAGCTTGGGTGAATTTAAATTTGATTTTAGGGCTAACCTAAATCTGTCTGGCCATAAAGTAACAGGATTAAGGGCAATAACTTTAATATTCCGGGTTTAGCGTAGTTAATTGCTCAATTAGTGAGTTAATGCTTACCGTGCTTGCACTGACTTTATTCTCTCTGCAATTTAATAATAACCAATAAATACAAAAACCTAAAAGAAGTTTATTGTTTTTTGCACAATTTTGGGTGTTTAAATTGCAATTGCCTGTAGGAGAAAATTGATAATCGTATATGATACCCCTCGAAAGGGCAGTGCTTTTTCAATAATTTCTTCACAGGTTCCATCTGGGATTTTCATTCGAACATCATTATCAATTGACTATGAACTTAATTAAAAAAACAGTACTTACACTTTCTATGGCTCTTTCTTTAGGTGCTAGCGCAGTTGCTATGGCCGAAGAACCTGCTGCACGCGCTATTTCACATATTGAACAAGCTATTGCTGAAATCGTAAAACACGATTTTAATGCTGCTTATATTCATGAAAAAGCGGCTCGTGGTGCTTCTGATGAAATCGTCGGACACGAAGAAGCTGTAAAACAAGGTCTTGCAAGCTTGATTAAAGCACAAATCATTGGCAAAAGTGCTGATGAAGCAAAAGCTACAGCTGAATTGAACAAAGCAATAGGTTTTTACAAAACAATCTAATCATTAGATCTGTTTTTTAAAGCGAACAGGATTGACTTCGGTTGATCCTGTTCACTTTTATAAGTTCCGTGTAAACCATCCCGATTTTCTCCTGCTTTATCTCGAATAAAGACCGCATTGCCTGTTGCCATGCTTCAAAATACGACCTCCCTGCCCAGTTATTTATGCCCAGTTTGCGGTTCTTCACTTCAACTGACAGCATCGACCAAATCCTACGCTTGCCAAAACAACCATCACTTCGATCTTGCCAAAGAAGGTTATTTAAATTTATTGCCGGTGCAGTATAAACACTCTAATGATCCTGGCGATAACAAGACCATGATGCAATCCCGACGTAAGTTTTTGGAAGTCGGCTATTACGAGCCCTTGGCAAAAGCGTTATCGATGTTCATTGAGGTAAATAAACCCGATCAGCTATTAGATCTTGGCTGCGGTGAAGGCTATTACAGCCGAAAAATCGAAAGTCTTTGTACACATAAAATGTTGCAGCATGGCCTGGACATCTCTAAATTC
>CANNLO010000065.1 GCA_947505055.1 Methylococcaceae bacterium
AAAAATAAGGGGCAATAACCTAAATAAACACTAAATCAATAACTTAATAATGGCGACTGAATCCGTCAAAATACAACTTCAATTTACTAGGGTTAGTATAACATTTTGAACAATATCAGATTATTTGGTTTTCTTTCGCGCACTAATTAGATAATTGTTCGACCCAACATAAACGCTTCAGCTGCTGCACAGCCAACTATCGCACCTCTCCATCGTGCAAGGTGTTCTGTAGCCTCGATAGATCGTGGATGTGGGAAGTCCCTCATTTCAGACTGATAGGCACGTAATGCCTCCAGTTTTTGCGCCAGATAATCCGTTACATCATAAAAATAATTCGGGGCGAAAACCATGCCAGAAGCAGCTGGCCGCCATTCGGTACTTGAAGACACTTCAAAGAACAATAGATTTTTCACTGAATATCCAGGTTGCGGGCGACAGGCCGCAATGACTGCATCATGCAGGACTCTATGATCAATATTGACGTCGCCAGTATGATGCGTTAGTACCAAGGAAGGTTTGTTGTGGTCAATCTCTGTTTCTATTAGTTTCACAACATCCAGTAACTCTAACCCATCCATGCGATTGTCAGGCAGTGAACACAGCTTAAGTGAAGTTGAACCCAGTATATTATTAGCCGCTTCAGCGCATTTAGCCAGATCGGATAAATCCGCCTGATGAGATAGAGGATCGCGACTAACACTCCGGCTTGTTGCACCTTCAGCGACGATAAGAATATGCACTTGCCATCCTTCTGCGACGAGTCGTGCAATCGTTGCACCGCAGCCTAACACCTCGTCATCTGGATGTGCTGCAATTACAAGGGCTGTTTTCAAGATTTTCTCCTGGAAATTTTAACATCGGCTATGATTGAATCCGACTTTAAACTGGCACGACTTAACTCCAGTTTGAAATTTTTTGTTTCATAGAAAGCGCGGGGATAGCCTTCCGCATCCAGCATCCTGATATAGTCGAAGACTTCTTCTAATTCGGCTAATTCAGCTAAATCGCCATCTTCAGGGGCGCGGCGACTGAAATTTGTTGGTACGCCAACTTGTGGCTGCGCTGTCGGTTGCTCGTGCAAAATGCACACTATCATTTCTTCAGTGAGCTTACTTGCACGTAACAGAATTTCTTCCGCTGTGCCAAACAGTGACAACGGGCGCTTCATATAAATTGGGCCAGCATCTAAATCCGCAACACAACGTAGCGCCGTCAATTGCGTTTCACAAATGCCGCGTACTATAAGATTCTGAAGAGGGCTACCACCTCGGCCAAACGGCAAATCAGTCATGTGAAAAATCAGACACTCAAACTTTTCAAAAATATTCCCAGGAATCTTCCATGACCAATGGGGAAAAAATATAAATCGCGGATTAAAGTCAGCAAGAATAGAAGAATCCAGCTCGAACGGAGCTCGCACACGAAGTATCTCTATTCCGGTGAGTTCACGTATATTTTTCTCAAGCGTATCGTGGCGTGTATGGGGTGTTGCAATCACAACTCTTAGTCCTGTCATTGAATCAGTTTCCTTTCCATGAAAGGACTCTGTGCTGCTCTTCGAATCCAGCCGCCAGAAAAACGTGTAATGATGCTATATTTTTTGGCATAACTTCCGCTACTATTGTGTTAATTTTAGGGTAGTTTTGTAGCAACCATTCCTTACTAGTACGCAATAAACTCTTTCCCAAGCCACGCCCTGTCATTTCTGGATTCAAATATATCGAAACCTTTGCTTGTTGTGTACCCATAAAATCATAACGAATGACACCGACCTCTTTCCCGCTCAAACTTCCTATGAGTAACACGCGTTGTAAGTCAAACAAACTCCGATTCCACCAGGTAATATGCATATCCAAACTCACAGGTGTCGGATCGAAAAAAAAGCGTCGCGTTGTTTCATGGTTACGCCATGGCCAAACAATCAAAACATCATCAGTAACAGCTAATCTGACATCAACAGCAGCACCGATTGCTTCCACATTTGTAGAATATAACTTTCTTATGTCGCGTAATATCCCATCGCCATCAATTACTTGCATACTCTTGTTAGAAATAAACTGCCTTAAATAACTATTCTCAATAAGAGACCTAGTATGTTTTTGGATTGTACTGTTCAAGTCGCCACTTTTTTCTGGTGAGTACAACACCCCCTCCAGTGCAGCATCTGCAACCTGTCTCTGCTGGTTATCTGCGGTACAAAAAGTTAAAGTCGGCAATCCCAAGCAACAACGCTCCCATGTTGCCGTCCCTCCCGCACCAATTGCTAAATCGGCAGCAGCCATTAATTCGGCCATTTTGTCGGTTTGTACATGACAAATAAATCTATGTGCGATGCAACTTGTTTCGATCTCTGCGCGGTAGGGGTGCTGCGCCCCAATCACCACATCCACTTGTATTTCTTCAAGTTGTATCTCAGCCAAAGCCTTAATGGCTAGGTTTGTGTAGTTATCGGCATCCATACCACCAAAAAATACGAATATTCTTTTTACTGCTCCTGTACGTGGTTTAATCTGCTCACGCAACTGTCTAAATTTTTCACGCAATAATGCGTAGCGTGGCCCTAACAATAATTGGCAATGCGCTGGTACTTTGCCGCTATAACGTGTTTGCATATCAGCATAGAAATTCTGATCTAGCAATATATCGCAATCATGTTGACGATCAGCAATATCGTCGATGACCATGATTTGCTTGGCCATTTTACGCAGTGCACTTTCCCAACGTATATCTAAAGCATAATGATCAACAATCAGCCAATCCCAAGCTTTATCGGCTAACGCCTGAATGCTATCTTGTGCATCCTGCGCTTGGCTTGTACCTAACCAAGCTGAATGTGCTAAATCATCTATTGGTGATGTTTGGGCATTGTCAGCCAACAAAGTAAAGTCCATGCCTTTTTCTGCCAGCATGTCACGTAAATACACGGGCAGTTCGCGGCTGATAAAACGTATCTGTGCGCCATGTTGTTTTAATGCTTCAGCCAAGGTTAGGCAGCGCATGAAATGTCCAGTACCTATTTGGCTGCTTGCGTCGGTGCGGATGGCGATATGTTTAACGACCATTATTAATCCTTACGACCCATGATGATGGGGGCCAGTATTTCGGCACGCTCCCAATCATCCTGTGTGTCGATGTCCTGAACTTGCCAGCCGGGAATAATGACTGGCGCTGAATACCGATCAAATATGTGTTTGTTCTGTAACCATGCGTCAGGTCGACCCCAATAGAATTGTGCTGCATCATGTAATGCGATAGGCAGGTCTTGAGAACGTTTAGTAAAATTTTCAGGAAAAAGCATCTCTAATCCGCCTTCGGCAGTTTGCTTAATTGAGCGTAATATTGGCGCAGCAAAGTCGGTCACGGTAAAAACATAATCCCATGCACCTGATTTAAGTGCTTCTAATCCGCGCTTTAAGTCAGCGAACGATACATATTGTAATCCGAGAATCTCGCAGGCTTTTTGGGCTGCGTTGCGGCGTACGGTTAATTCTAGTTGCTGCGCAGATTGTTCGCCTGTGCGAGAAAATACGCCATCAGCCAAAAACGCAACATGTACGATAGCGCCTGTATCAATTAGTTTGGCAATCTTACCACCACAACCGAGGACTTCGTCATCTGGGTGTGCGGCTAGGATAAGTACATTATTAAAATTGATCACCATGCTGACCAGCCCCCATCTACAACAATATTGCTTCCGTTTACAAAAGACGAGGCTGATGATGCAAGAAATAGTATTGGACCTTTGATTTCATCGGATTGTCCGATACGTCCCATAGGGACTTTATTAGCAAGCTTTTCAATAAATGCTGGGTTCCCATTTTGTACAGACAATGAAGGAAATGGTCCAGGCATAATGGAGTTTACACGAATACTTTCTTTGCCAAACTCACAGGCGGCGTAACGAGTCCATTGTAGTAATGCTGCTTTCGCTGCACCATAAAATGGTGGGTTAACCTCTGTATGCGAATCATAAATCCGTTGATCTGGGCTGACTATTGCATACATTGTGGTAAGATTGATAATTGATGCGTCTCCATCTTGCTGGACTGCTTTTCTTAATGAAGGTAAGGCAGCGTTGAGAAGATTATGCGCAGCAATAACTGTGACATTATAACTATTAGAGTAATCCTCCCCATTAGATGTTTCTATACTCCCAGCTCCGCCAGTATAAGCATTATTAATAAGAATATTTAAAGGCTTATCTTGTCGATTAACAAAGTAACTTTCAATGGCTTTTTGATCAGTTATATCAAAAATAGCAGTTTCTGCGGAATAACCAGGTTTAATTAGTTTTTTAACTAGTTCATCCCCTTGCTCTTGCGATCGTGCATTAACCAATATATGTGCACCCGCTTCAGCTAATATAAAGGCCATGGCTTTGCCAAGGTAACCTGCTGCCCCAGTTATTAAAGCTGTTTTCCCTTGGACTGAGAAAATATGGGTTCCTTTTTTCATAGACTACCCTTTTTCCAGGCACTAGGATTGAGAGTTGCCTCACTTAACTTTGGTCGAGTAGATTGTATGAGTTTGACTTGTTTCGTCGACATGTTGGGATGGCTAAAATAGTTAATGTTTTCTAGTAATTGGTCTATGTTATCCACTCCTATAGCAATACCATCAACCCAATCTAAAGCGTTTACGTAACTTATACATAAATCAATTATGTTTTGTCTTTGACATACGCCAACCTGATTTAACAACCATTCTTTAATGATGGATACCTGCTCTACATTTGCTCTTAGCCACAAAGTATTATCCGTACTTGGTAATAAGCCTTGCAGAAAAACACTCCGGACGTGAATAGTCAGTTTACGTGACATTTTGATTGCTAAAATATCCATTACAATCATATCCCATCGCCAGTCCAATAGGTTATAAGGCAGTTGGATATAGGTAATTTCAGGTACCGACAACGCCTTCGAAAGCTCTTCGGGATTTTGAACAGAAACACCTAGTTCACCTATGACACCTAATGCTTGAAGTTCTAGTAGTCTTTGCCAGACATTCCCATTCCACTCTGATAAGAGTGACGCTCTATGTAGCATTAATACATCAATTTTTGAGGTTCCTAAAGCCGTACATGATTGAAATACACTGGATTCTACAAATGCGTTTAATGCTGATTTAGATATTTCTTTTGGACAATCTTCTAAAGGTGATAACTTAGTAATTATTTTTGCACGGCCAGACCAACCACTTCTTAGCGAATGACCAATCATATTTTCACTAGTGCCATAGGCTCTGGCGGTATCCAAATAAATGACCCCATTAGTGATAGCGGTCTTAATCAGTTCTTGACACTGACTTTTACTAGGCTGTCCTGTTTTATTTGCTATACCGTAATCAAATCCCAATTGAGCTGTTCCCAAAACTAGTTTTGGTATGGGTGAAGAAGTGATTGGTTGAAAAGGTGCTTTCTCAAGACGAGTGACTAAGTCAAGAAACGACTCTTGAATAGGATCAATTACATCTGAAAAAACCTTCTGTGCAACAAAATAGTCATCTAGGCAATCTACAGTGCAACGAAAGTGTCCTTTTCTTAGATCAAGATATTTCTCAAAGTAAGATAAGCCAAATTTTCTAATAATTGAAGGGGTAACATGCTCCTTATCATAGTCATCTGTATCTCCCATGGCTGCTTCACGCAAATGACCTAATCGAGTAACTTCTGCACTCATGCCGTATGGCAGTCCAGAGTGCTGACCGTTACAACATATATACTGTATATTCTTGTTGAGAAATTCATTTTTAATTTCGTCAAGAAATTTTCCATCTGGGAAAACATTATCTGCGGTGAGACGAAAAACAATTGTGTTATTGTCATAAGATGATAAAGCATTCACGACTCTATCTAGAGTATTCTCAAGGCTGCCACGGTAATATGATATTCCGTGCCTTTGAATAAGTGCTACCAAACCATCGTCACTCGGTTCATTTGATGTAGCAATGATTACTTTTAATCCTGTATTGGCAGCCCGCTTAGCAGCTAATACGACTAATGGGATACCATTAATTGGTAGCATAACTTTAGCAGGCAATCTAAATGAGTTAGTCCTTGCTTGTAAGACTATTACGCTATTCATTGCAGATTTCTTTTTGTATCACTGTTACTACTTGTTCTTGCTGCGCCTCTGTCAAATTTGGATACAAAGGAATACTGATAGCCTCGGAATAATACTGTTCTGCCTGCAAGCAATATCCGAGCTTGAAGCCCATCTCTTCGAAGTAAGGTTGTCGATAGACTGGGATGTAATGCAAATTGACTAATATCCCCGCTGCAATTATGGCTTCATAGACTTGGCGCTGTGTTTTGTTGATTTCATCCAGCTTTAATCGAATCACGTATAAATGATAGCCAGAATAACTATCGGTATGTTGCCAAGGTGTAAAAATCGGCATATCGGCCAGTAATTCATCATAACGTTTTGCAATAGCGTGGCGCTTGGCAACAAATTCATCGAGTCGCCGTATCTGGCTCACACCAAGTGCAGCTTGCATGTCTGTCATGCGGTAATTGAATCCTAACGCTATTTGTTGATAGTTCCAGATTTCTTGTGCTGGTCTTGGTTGCATGTCTGTAATTGTATTGCTGATACCATGACTGCGTAATAAATGCATATGCTTGGCCAGTAAGTGGTTGTTAGTCACCGCGATGCCGCCTTCGCCAGTAGTGATTATTTTAACTGGGTGAAAGCTGAAAATGGTAATGTCGCTATAGCAACAATTACCGATTGGTTCATCGAGATATTTGCCGCCTATGGCGTGCGAAGCATCTTCAATAATCTTGAAGCCATAGTGTTGACTAAGCTTATAGATGCTAGCCATATCACAAGCTTGTCCACATAAATGCACGGGGATGACAACCTTGGGTAGCTTGCAGATTGCTTCGGCATGCGCCAATTTTTCTGCCAAGCGTTCAACACTCATGTTGTAGGTGTGCGGATCAATGTCCACAAAATCGATCTGTGCGCCACAATATAGTGCACAGTTTGCACTGGCTACAAAAGTGATAGGGGTCGTCCAAACGATATCACCTTTGCCTACGCCTAAGGCTAGGCAGGCAATATGCAGGGCGCTAGTAGCGCTATTCACGGCAACAGCATGTTGCACGCTGCAATAATCAACAATGCTTTGTTCAAAAGCAGGTACTGCAGGGCCTTGTGTCAGATAGTCAGAGCGCAGCACATCGACAACAGCTTGGATGTCAGCTTCAGAAATATTTTGTCGACCGTAAGGTATCATCGTTGTCATAGCTTTGCGACTTTATCTTGGTGTTGTACAACCCAGTTATGTAATGTTTCAATACTCATCCATTCAGTATTGTTATCTGAGCAGTAGGTGAAATCTTCTGTCACTTTTGTGCCATCTTTGATGCGATTTTGATCATGAGACCAGCCATTTATGGCAGGTAATACTTTATAGTGTTCAGGGTATTCGTAGGTATGGAGTGCATCCTCTGCTCCAATCATTTGCTCATGAAGTTTCTCGCCAGGACGTATGCCAACTATATCGTGTTTAGCATCAGGTACGGTGGCCAATGCGATGTCTGTTAGTTTCATCGAAGGGATTTTTTTAACATATATTTCACCACCGACCATATCTTCAAAGGCATGCCATACTAGCTCTACACCTTCCTCCAATGTAATCATGAAGCGAGTCATACGTGCATCTGTGATTGGCAATGCACCCTTATCTGCAAGGGATAAGAAAAATGGAATGACTGAGCCACGCGATCCCATCACATTACCATAGCGCACCACTCCAAAACGAGTACCATGAGCGCCTGAGTAAGAGTTGCCTGCTACAAACAGTTTGTCGGAAGCCAATTTTGTTGCACCGTAAAGATTAGCAGGGCTGCTGGCCTTGTCGGTCGAAAGAGCAATCACACGTTTGACGCCGCGATCTATACAGGCATCAATCAAGTTCATCGCGCCCATAACGTTAGTTTTGACACATTCGAAAGGGTTGTATTCAGCCGTGGGTACGATTTTGGTTGCAGCAGCATGGACTACAAAATCAATATCATCTAGTGCACGTAATAAACGGTCTTTGTCACGCACATCTCCGATAAAAAAACGTACGCGTGGATCATCGGCAAAGAGTTTGGCCATTTCCCATTGCTTCATTTCATCACGAGAGTAGATGACTAGGCGGCGAGGATTGTATTTTGCTAGTGTCATCGGTACAAAAGTGTGCCCAAATGAGCCTGTGCCACCGGTTATCAAAATATTTTTATCATTAAGCATCGTTTTTCCTAATAGTGTAAGCACTATATTGAATGTTTAATTGCGCCAGACTGATTAAGGCGCATAGTCATGTAGTGTCGATTAGCCGTGCGTGGTATCTATGTGTGATTTTATCTGTTCAGTTTTAAGTTAGTGCTGATAACGCTAAGGTTAGTGCAAAAGACCGTTATAAAAAATACAGTGGCTATTATCAGCGGCGGTGCTTTAGTCGTCAACAGTAGTAATACGTATAGATATACTTTTTTTTTGTATGACTATTATTTTACTACTTAGCCTAAGTGGCCTTTTTTTTAGATTAGGTAATGGCGCAATAATAAACCACTACATTTATAGGATGTGAATAGTTAATTGTTCCGACGTTCCGGCGCCACTGCCCAAAGTTAAGGGGAAAAGATGGAGTGCAATAGCTTCAGCTGTTTTAAAACACAATAGCTGAAGCTATTGAACTCCAAACTTTTACTTTTTCGCTTAACTTAATGGTAGTGACGCAGAGCGTGGGAACGATAAAAGGTTGGCTTTGCTGCGCAGTAAGCGTTTCATCGTCCAGTCGAAGGTTATTAATTTTCTTTTTGACCTTATGATTCGGTGCTAATAAGGTGTTCTATCGCAGAGACACTCAACCCAGTCACAGCCGCGATGGTTTCAATGGTGGCACCTTGTTGTATCAATTTTAAGCCTATCTTTTTTGTTGTTTGTTCTATTCCTTTCTCAAGCCCTATTTCAATTCCTTTATCTATTCCTATAGCCTCACCTTCGTGATAACCATCACCAAAAGAAGACTCAAACATACTGGCTTGATAACGCAAGTCATCTTTATAATGTTCATAAGCTTTTTGTTCCTCTTCAGGCAAAGCCATAATACTCAGTTTTTTTTCAGCTTCTTTTAAACCTTTTGCGGTGAAATTTTCTTTTATTTCTTCATTTTTTAAGAAATAAATCCATTCATCCAAGGTGTCTTTGGCGATGTCATTAAAACGGTTTATCTTAATCAAGTAATATTCAGGGTAGAGTGATTCTATGCTATCTTTTTTGAAGAGTTGTTTTTGTTTTTCGTTCAGTTCCAAAAGATCATGATCATGTAAACCTATAAATCGAGTCGTACCTTTATAGATATAATCTGTGCCACTACCTAAATCAAAATAAAGAATATTGATTGAAATAACTTTCGTTATTCCGGTATAGGCTTTTCCTTCTTCCATGTATTCTATGGCTGTTTTTGAAACGCCGTAGAAGATGCGCTGTAAATAGTCATATTCTCGATCATATTGTATTTCTATGATGATTATTTCTTGCTGGCTATTGCGGACTTTTAAATCAACGCGGTTAAATTTGTCGATTTTATTTTCTTTATTGCTCTCACTTTCTAGCACATCCAGAATAATAATATCTTCTTTAAGTAGTTCACTTAAAAAGCCTTCCAATATGCCAAAGTTAGCTTTACTGCGTAATAAACGTTTTATGGCCCAGTCAAAAGTGATTAATTTTCTTTTTGTATTCATGGTATTAGGCATTGGATGTTAGGTGCATAAAAAAAGATGTCAGATTCGATTGATTTCAGCAAGTTGCTGTTTTAGCCACTTGGTTAAATCATTCACTTGGCTTACGTGGCTACCAACTTTAGACGGGACAAAACGGGAGTGAAAGCCTAAAATTATCGTTCCCACGCAGAGCGTGGGAACGATGACTATTCACACTGTCCCGTATTAAGTTGATAGCCTTTTAACTCATCATCCTTGCAACCAATTTTCCAAGTCGTCATGGGTTGAAAAATCCAATAAAGCTTCGCCTAACATTTCCAACTGCACGATATTTAGACCTTTTATTTGGTTTTTAGTATTTTCTTCCAACACTCCAAAACGGCGGGTCAATTGACGCAAGATTAATTTCGCTTCGCCTTCTTGTTGACCTTCTTGCTGACCTTCGGCATAAACATCTTGATAGAACTGGGTTTGTTTTAGACTGATATCGTTATATCCGAGCATTTTCTGTATTTCCTCGCGACTGAGTTTAGGAAATTTATATACCAAAATGGTTTCAATCATTTCCAGAATTTGTGTTTGATTATCTGCTACCAATTCACCCTTTTCAATGGCCTGAATTAATGTTCGAGCGACTTCAGGAGCTTGTCGGTTATCCTCGTTGATTAATTGGATCAAACGCACTCGTACTTGTTGGCTTGGTTTATTATCTAAGTCTTCCAAATAGAGTCGCTGCACTTGCTGGCTTTCCAATAATGCCGAATAATGCAGTTCACCATCGGTCTCTATATTCCTCGTTGGATAAAATACCACAGCGCGCCACGGATGCACAGGTTGATTTTGGTGCAGATAGAAGAATATTTCGCAGAAGAATCGGCTGTAAAAACTTCGATCTACCTGATATTGTACTTCAACAAAGATCAGTGGCAAGCTGGGCTTGTCTAAAGGCGGGATCAACACACCATCTAATCGAAATGCAGTTTGTTTAATTTCTTCGGAACGAAACTGGTAGTTTTCTGCGCCTGTTGGCTCTATTCCGGCTAATTCTAACACTAGTTCCGGAGCTTGCTGAAAGAGTTTGTAAAAAAGACTATCTGTTTTCATACCGGTTATGCGTTCTTGGTGAAATCAATGGCAGTTTGCAATTAGGCTACCCACTTAAGACGGTCACTGCCATTAAGTTAAGCGAAAAAGTAAAAGTTTGGAGTGCTGAGCTTAAGAGACTGTGAAAATATTATGAAAACAACACAAAAACAAATTTTTAGTTTTGTAAGTCATTGTTTTTATATAATGTGGGAGAGGCTTTAGCCTCGAATTCGAGGCTAAAGCCTCTCCCACATAAATACTTTCACAGTCTCTTCAGCTATTGTATTTTAAAACAGCTAAAGCAGTTTTACTCCAAGCAAACATATTCCTTAACTTAATGGCAGTGACTTAAGACGGTACAAGTAGCTGTGTAGCTTGGGTTGCCTGCTTTTTGCAACCCACACTACTCGGCCTCAATGTTGGGTTAACGATAGAGCCGTTAGCCCAACCTACTGTAACTAAAGCAGACATTTAGGGTGGATAAACAGTTTATATTGTTTAATGCTCATTCTTTAAATACCCCAGCAAAATCCAAAATCACTTTATCTTCCCGATAAGTTAACGCTTTAAATTCTTTATGAGCCACCAGAAACACAATAATGTCGGCTTTTTCGTAAGCTTCAATGGTGTCGGTTAGTTTAAAAATAGAGTGTTCTTTGATATTCGGTTCAACAATCAGAAAGTTGTTTTGTTCGCTTTGCATGACTTTTTGGGCGATGTATTTGGCTGGGCTTTCACGCAAGTCATCGATGTCTGGTTTAAAGGCTAAGCCCATTAAGGCAACGGTTGGTTTATGGCCGTGCTTTAATTCAAAGTCGTGCATGGCGGTATTGGTTCTTTCTGCGCACCAGAAGGCTTTGTAATTATTAACTTCACGCGCTACGCCGATAATGCGTGATTCTCTGGGATAGTCTGAGACGATAAAATAAGGGTCTACGGCAATGCAATGTCCACCTACACCGGCACCGGGTTGGAGGATATTGACGCGTGGATGCTTATTGGCTAAGTGAATGAGTTCCCAGACATTAATATCCGCTTTGTCGCAGATGATGGACAGTTCGTTGGCAAAGGCAATTTGTAGATCGCGTGAGGCGTTTTCGGTCAGCTTGCACATTTCCGCTGTTCGGGCATTGGTCTTGTGTAATTCACCTTTGACAAAGAGCTGGTAAAATTCTATAGCTTTAAGGGTGGATTCCTCATTGATGCCGCCTATGGCGCGGTCGTTATAAACCAGTTCGTACAAGACATTGCCTGGTAGCACGCGTTCTGGGCAATAGGCTATATATAGTGTGTTTTGTAGTTCAGGTCGTTGCCTAAAAATCAGCTCTGCCATTCTTTCGGTGGTGCCCACCGGAGAGGTCGATTCAATAATATAGGTGTCACCGGCTTTCAAAAAAGGTATAACGGCTAGCGTTGCCGCTTCAACAAAGGAAATGTCGGGTTCGTGATTGCCTTTAAAAGGCGTGGGCACCACAATTAAATACACATCGGCTAGGGTAGGAGTCAACGAGGCTTGTAAGTTGCCTTTTTCAACACCGTCTTTAACGAGGTCTTGCAAGCCCTGTTCGATGATGTGGATTTCACCTTTATTAATGGTGTCCACGACTTTAGGGTTAACGTCAACACCGTAAACCTGCAGGCCCTGTTGTGCGGCAATGGCGGCTGTTGGTAGTCCAATATAGCCTAAGCCGATGACACAGACTTTTTTTATTGATGTCATTTTATTTCCTTGTTAATTAAGCCTATCAACTTTAGACGGGACAAATCGGTAGTGAAAGCCTTTAATTTATCGTTCCCACGCTCTGCGTGGGAACGCCGCTGATGACGCTCTGCGTCACGCATCGCTGGAGCGATGCAGGATGAATTCCCACGCAGAGCGTGGGAACGATATATTGATGTCATTTTAGCTCTCTCATAAAAGTAATAATGCGTTCACAGGCCTTGCCATCACCATAGAGGTTATGAGCTTTAGTCATACGTTCATAGGCCTCTGGGTTATCTAATAAGTTATTGGTTTCTTGAATAATGCTTTGGGTGTCGGTACCTACCAATTTAACGGTGCCGGCAGTGACGGCTTCGGGTCGCTCGGTGCTATCACGCATCACTAATACCGGTTTACCTAAGCTGGGCGCTTCTTCTTGTACGCCACCGCTATCGGTAATGATTAATTTTGCTAAGCTCATTAAATAGATAAAAGCTTCGTATTGCAGTGGCTCAATAAGATAAATATTGCTTACTTCAGCCAGTAAGTCATTAACCGGTTTGCGTACATTTGGGTTTAAATGTACGGGGTAAACGATATTGATGTTGGGTCTTTCCAAAGCAATGGTTTTTAAGGCTGTGCAGATATCAATAAAGCCTTGGCCAAAATTTTCACGTCGATGGCCGGTGACTAAGATGAATTCGGCTGTTTTTGGATCAAAGCCTTTTTGTTTAATCGTTTCATAAACGGATGCGCAAAAATTTGTGTTAGTTTCTAGCTTGTTTTTCATTAACAGCAGGGCGTCAATGACAGTATTTCCGGTCACGATAATATGATCCGCTGCGACATTTTCTTTGAGTAAATTATCTCGGCTTTGAACAGTTGGGGCAAAGTGGTAGCAAGTGATTTGTGAGGTCAGTTTGCGATTGGCTTCTTCTGGCCAAGGTGCGTAAAGATTGCCGGTTCTTAAGCCCGCTTCTATATGAGCTACGGTTATTTTTTCATAAAAAGCGGCTAGACTGACAGTCAACGTGGTTGTGGTATCACCATGTACAAAAACAAAGTCGGGCTGATAAGCTTTAAAAACCGCTTTCATACCGATGAGTATATTGCTGGTAATGTCGTACAAATCTTGATTAGGCTGCATTACCTTTAGATCAAAATCTGCTTTTATGTCGAATAAGGACAAAACTTGATCAAGCATTTCTCTATGCTGTCCAGTTACGCACACTTTGGTTTCAAACGCTTGCTGTTCGGCTTGAAAGGCTTTAACCAGCGGGGCCATTTTTATAGCCTCTGGGCGCGTGCCGAATACGAGTAGAATTTTTTTCATGTTTTTCAATTATTTTAATTTGTCATGTCGGTTGGGCCGCGAGCTTTTCGCAGCCCAATATTTTCATCAATCAATGTTGGGTTAACGATGAGGCCGTTAGCCCAACCTACTGCCGAAGGTAATTCGCAAACAATAACTTGCCTTATAGGATGTGCTGAGGAACGAAGCGCATCGTTCTATTGTGGTGATGCGCTTCACTATCGTTCAGCACATCCTATAAAAGTCATGTAGGTTGGGCTGCGTGTTTTTCGCAACCCAACATTTTCATCAATCAATGTTGGGTTAACGATAAGGCCGTTAGCCCAACCTACCTCCTTAGTTTGCTTTTTGGTAATTGTAGCGATAGACATATTTGCCATAGCCGTAACCCGCGCCATAGCGCGATGAGTTTTCTGGTAAATCATTAAAGACGATGCCTTTCATGGTGACGCCGGATTGCGCCAAACGTTTAGTACATTGTTCTAATTCACGTAAAGGATGTTGCCCGGCTTTAGCCACCATTAAGGTCGCGCTGGCGATGCGGCCTATAATGCCTGCGTCGGTAACTGCCAAGATGGGTGGCGAATCAATAATAATATGGTCATATTGCTTAGCTAAGATTTTCAGTAACTGCTCAAAACGTTCATGTAATAACAGTTCTGACGGATTAGGTGGTATAGAACCTGTTGAAATAAAATCAATATTGGCAGCCGCTATATGTCTAACAGCTTGCTCTAGGCTGATACTATTAGAGATTAAATCAGATAGACCATTCTCTCTGGCAAGTCCTAAGCTCTGGTGTGTCAAACCTTTACGCAAGTCAGCGTCTATGAGTAGAATTTTTTTACCGGCATCGGCTAATACCACGGCCAGATTAATAGCCACGAAGGTTTTACCGATGCCAGGGCTAGGGCCGGTAATCATAATAATATTATTATGGGCTTCTAAGAACGCAAAGTGTAAGGTGGTGCGTAAACTCCTAAGGCTCTCTATGGCCAAGTCTTCTTTATGGGTTAACGCTAAAATAAAGGGCTGATCCTCATTTGGCTGAATGCCTTTAATGAGCTTGGCACTGAGTTTAGCTTGCTCATTACTATGAGGAATAGTGGCATACACCGGAATATTAAGATGTTTTTCAATTTGATCAGGATCTTCAATGCCTGTATGCATGGCTTTACGAATAAACACCCAAGCAATGCCTACCATTAAACCTAAAATAAAGGACACTAGGACGATAAGTGGTTTTTTAGGTTTTATAGGTTTTAAAGATAGCACTGCTTCGTCAATGATTCTGACATTACCTATAGTGCCCGATTTTGCAACTCTTAAGGTCTGGGCATTATTGAGCATAGTCGTATAAAGCTCAGTAGATACTTGCACGTCGCTGGATAATCGGACGATGACTCGTTGGGTTTCGGGTAATAGTTCAATTTTTCTGTTGATGGCTTTGAGTTGCTCTTTTAGGCGGGCAATTTGTTTATCGGTGGCTATAATAACGGGATGTGATTCTGTAAAACGGCCCCTTAATTCATCTCTTTTTTGTTGTAATACGGTTAGTTGGGTATTAACGTCGACCACACCAGCGAGTACGGCTTCGGTTTCTATATCCAGATTAATAGAGCCTTTATTACCTCTAAAATCATTTAAAGCTTTGGTTGCAGCTTCAAGCTGATCTTTAATCAACGGCAATTGTTTATCTAAAAATTCTAGCGTATTTTGTGATTCTTTAGATTTTTGCTCAACATTTTGTTTAACATAAATTTTAGTCACTTCATTGAGGGTTTGTGCGGCAAGCACAGGGTCAGCATCTTCTAGGGTGGCACTTAAAATACCGGTGGCTTTACCTTTTTCAGTGACGATTAGATTATTGTTTAATTCATCAATACTATTGCTTAACGATTGTTTATTGATGATAAATTCAGTGCCGGGGCGAGCTTTTAATACCGACACAAATATAGTCAATTTTTCTAAGCTTTCAGCTAGGGATTTGTTAATGGTTTTTCCAACCGCACCCTCAATGAGTTGTTCATCATCAGCCCATAAACTAAAGCGTCCTTGCTCACCTGCAATTAAAATTAATGGCTGGTCTGCCCAGTCTTTTGGCACTATCAAGTTGTCGATGCGGATAACTTCTCCGCCCCACGCATAGCTATCCAAACCGATCATAGACGAAGCAACTTCAGCGGTTTTGTTTTGTTTTTGAAAACGTCTAGCGATGGCTTTGCCGATAATAGGAAAGTATTTAGGTTCGGCAATAATATTCAGATTAAGGTTTTTAATGGCAGTCCCTAATACTAATCGTGATTTTATAATTTCAATCTCTGCTAAGGCAGAGGTTTTGGATTCCATCAATGAGGTTAAAGACCCTAAAGCATCTAATGCGTTGGATTTATCTTCAATTTGTAATAAAGCATCCGCTTTGTAAATAGGCGTATCTAATAAGGCTTTTGCTACGCCTAGTGCTAAAAAACATAGCGTTATTAATATAATGACATATTTAGCATCGACCACAGTGGCTACTAATTCGCCCAAATCAATCTCATCCTCTTCTTGAGAGGCTGGGTAGGTAGTGGGCGTCTGGCTGTTGGCTATGTGTGGACTAGTCATCGTCTGCTTAGTGCTCTATTTAATAGTGAGATCATCGTGGATTGCTCAGTGGTTTTGGATTTAACGTACCGTTAAAGACATTTAACAAGGTAACGGTGGGTTGAATTTGAGCGATAATTTGATTCCAACGGATACCTTCTGCTCTATCTACATAAAGAATATCGTGAGGCTCTAATGGAAAATGTTCAGCCAACAATAAAGCATCTGGTGACTTTGCATCCAGATGAAATATTTCTGGCTTATTAAGTCTGCCTCTAAAGACAAAAATACGTGAGGCATCGGCAGTGGTTTGATCAAAACCACCGGCTTCGCTGAGTCCTTCAGTTAAAGTCATGCGGCCCTTATTCATGATGACACTGCGTGAACGTCCGGCTCCTGTGCCGCCTACGGTATTTTCACCAAAAACAAATATCTTATTAAATTGATTGTCGGCAACATTCAACACATCACCCTGTTTTAGTAATACGTTTTGGGTAATGTCACCGCCTTCATAGAGTGCTAATAGATTGATGCTGTAGGTTTTACCTTCACGAGCTAAAGTAATGTTTCGTAAGTCTGCCGTTTGGTTGTTGATGCCACCCGCATTATTAATGGCTTCCAGCACCGTTAGAGGAATATCTTTTAAGGTTTGAATGCCGGGTTGATTGACTTCCCCAACCACATAAACGCGTTGACTACGGTATGAGTTTACTCGCACATCTAATTGCACTCTTTCTATATACTGAGAGAGTTTTTCTGTGAGTTCGGTTCTGATATCTTCAACGGTTTTACCCGCGGCTTTGACTATGCCGACATAAGGATAAAAAAATGTACCATCTTCACCTACTACATTGCCACCATTGATGAGGGTATTGCTGCCAGAACTACCGATACTGGTGACATTATTAGCACTGGCAATGCTCGTAGAAGAGCCGCCAAAAGGATTGGTTAATTCTGGATGCTCCCAAACCGTAATAATAAGAATGTCGCGTGCACCAACCAAATATTGACTCGCACTTTCTTGTACAGGCATACCTTTAGTAGGTACTGAGCCAATACGATATTCAAAATAATTGTTGGCTACATTATCGTTTCCTAAGCTGCTATTATTTATATCATTTTCTAACTTAACAATTAAATTGGCATCAATCGTCTGAATATTAAGTTTTTTTAAAGTGGCCATATTATTTTCCTGAACCGGCAGCTTAATACTGGATTGCTCAGAAAATGGGTTCATGTGTTGACCTGGAATGACGGTGCAACTACTCAGATTGAGTAATATCAATATGGCAAATAACGCTGTTTTTTGCATAGTCGGGCTCAGTAAAGATAACGTTTTAATAGTAGTCTTGGTTATTAGGCAACAAGGCTTGTTGTTGGTTTTTTAATATTTATTGTTCTCACGCTCCGCGTCAATGCGCACAGTTAAACGAAACAGTTTGTATGGAGTGCTGAGCTTCAGCTATTGCCTTTTAAAACAGCTGAAGCAGTTTTACTCCAAGCAACTGAATTTCCCTGTCCAACTTTGTTCCTACATAGTGCGCGAAAGAAAACCAAATAATCTGATATTGTTCAAAATGTTATACTAACCCTAGTAAATTGAAGTTGTATTTTGACGG
>CANNLO010000066.1 GCA_947505055.1 Methylococcaceae bacterium
GTTATGTCCTGGTTTTGATAAAAATGATGAAATAATGGGGTCGTGAGCCAAAAATAGTGATTCTCGCTCTGCCCGGTTAAAAAAATGGCTTTTCGGGAGCTGATATTGGCTTGCAGAATTTTCCGGTTGGTAATTTTGCAAGTGGCTCACTAGTTAATTTAATTGATATCCAATATTTAAACTTATGACACACAGGACTGAACAAACTTGGACACTTTGACAACCGATACATTTAAATTAGAAGCCTCACAATACCAACAGCGCAGAAAATCCCACTGGAGTTCTATCAGAAAAAGTTTGTCCAACTCTTGGGGTGGCTATTACCGAAATAGGTTACAAATTACATATCGTAATCTGGTTCCTGAGGGTACAATAGTTCTGGAGTTGGGGTGTGCTCAGGGCGATCTACTTTCGGCACTCAAGCCATCAGAAGGTGTAGGAGTTGATTTCTGTCCGGAAGCTATAGAAAAAGCACGGACTGCTAATCCTCATTTGGAGTTTGTACTCGCAGATGCGCACGACCTTGATCTTGGCCCAAGAACATTCGATTACATTATTGTTTCTGAATTGGTGAATGATCTTTGGGATATACAGGCCATGCTTGCCCAGCTTCAGCCCTATTGCGCATTTCACACGCGATTGATCTTCAACTTTTACAGCCACTTGTGGAATATTCCGCTACGTGCCGCACAAAAACTCGGCATTGCAACGCCCAATCTTCCGCAAAACTGGCTCACGCGGCACGACATGGCAAATCTCTTAGAGATTTCTGACTTCCAACCCTTAAGAGAGTGGGAAGAGATCATTGCACCACTTCCAGTACCGTTTGTTTCTAATTTTGCCAATCGCTACTTGGCAAAATTATCACCCTTTCGCTTTTTGTCGATGGCCAATTTCATGCTGGCCCGCCCTTTGCATAAATCTATACCGCTCAACCCAACCGTTTCAGTCATCGTGGCTGCCAGAAATGAGTCGGGGCATATTGAAGAGTTGATGGCTCGTATTCCTGAAATGGGGGGAGGCACAGAGATTATTTTTGTAGAGGGCAACTCGACAGATGATACCTACGAGGCTATCGAGAGATCAATTGTTACTCACCCTGATCGCAACTGCAAGCTGCTGAAGCAGCCTGGCAAAGGCAAAGGCGATGCGGTTCGAGTCGGTTTTGATATTGCCAAGGGCGATATTTTGATGATACTCGATGCCGATATTACGGTGCCACCCGAAGATCTCCCACGTTTTTACGAGCTGATGGTGAACGGCTCTGCTGAATTTGCAAATGGTGTTCGTTTGGTCTATCCGATGGACGATGATGCCATGCGTTTCGCTAATCTGCTGGGCAACAAATTTTTCTCTTGGGCCTTCAGTTGGCTGTTAGGTCAGCCGATACGCGACACCTTGTGTGGCACAAAGGTTCTGTGGCGCAGTGGCTATCAACGCATTGCTGACAATCGCTCTTATTTTGGCGATTTCGATCCATTTGGCGATTTCGATCTGCTTTTTGGCGCGGCACGGCTCAATCTTAAAATCATGGAAGTCCCGATTCGCTACCGGGCGCGGCGCTATGGCGAGACCAATATTTCCCGTTGGAGTCATGGGTGGCTCCTGTTAAAAATGGTTGCTTTTGCAGCACGCCGTATCAAATTCATATAACCTTACCTCACCCTTCCAATGAGCATTTTTAATAAAATAGTCGAGCATCCTTTAACGCGTGGTTTGTCTGTGGATGATCCGCGCACAACCCTGCTTAGACATGATATTATTCAGAACAAAGCTTTCTTACATGCACTTTATACTGAGTGGTATGAGCGGATTATCCGCGTTTTACCCCAAAAAAATGATGTGCTTGAGTTGGGTTCGGGGGCAGGTTTTTTGCAGCAGTTTCTTCCCGAAGTGATCACCAGCGAAGTATTCGAAACGCCGGGGGTTAGATTAATCGCTGACGCGTGTGATTTGCCATTGCCGGAAAATCCCTTGATGCCATTGTAATGACCGATGTGTTTCATCACATTCCTGATGTCGGTCGTTTTCTTATGGAGGCCGGGCGTTGTATTCGTCCGGGAGGAAAAATCGTGATGATTGAGCCATGGCGCACGCCATGGTCTGAGTCGGTTTATACGCACCTACATTCAGAACCATTTTCTCCGGATAGTGGCTGGAAAATCCCAAGTACCGGGCCGCTGTCCGGCGCAAATGGGGCACTACCGTGGATTGTATTTAAACGGGATAGGGCCTTGTTTGAGGCTCAGTATCCACAATGGCGTATCAAAGATATTGAACCGATGATGCCCTTCTCCTACCTGCTTTCCGGCGGAGTATCCATGCGCAGCCTGTTACCCGGTTGGATGTATTGTCCAATCCGTGTCTTGGAGCGGGTTCTTGTTCAAAAAAAATGGGCTATGTTTGCTTTGATCGAACTTGAGCTTGCATCGTAAGTAAGTTAAATTGACGACACCAGGCCGCAATTACAGTAATTTTGTATACAAGGAGCAGTGTGGCTTGGAATCGAGCTAAGGACGCAGCGCGATGGCTGAAATGCCAATCGAACTTGTACTTTAAACACCTGCTGACGCCACTAATGCTTAAAATTAAAAACCGCTCTTGTGTGATTTGTACAAACCTGATGCCAAGCCATCTGAGCTATCAGGTTTTTTATTCTTTACATTCGTACCTTGGATCAATCGGCTCTAAGAATGACAAAAAAAAATCAACTAAATAAGAATCCATGTCAGATTTTCCCAATATAAACGTAACACAAACGCACGACAAGAAGGTTCGCAAAGGTCTTTGGGGTCTTTTTTTTCGCGGTGTCGTAACTGTGCTAATCATTGCCTATCTTGTTCTTAAAGTTCATTGGCCGGAACTCGTTGCGCAACTGGTCAGAGCCGACTTTTTGTGGTTGGCGCTCGCCTGTTTTCTGTTCGGCGTGGTTTACTTGCTTGCAGCACTTCGGTGGTGGTTTCTCATGCAAGTACAGGAAATCCATTTGCCGCTCAAAGTGGCAACGGCGCTTACCTTTATTGGTCAATTTTTTAATTCTTTTCTACTGGGCGCAGTGGGTGGCGACATCATCAAAGCGGTGTACCTGCAAAAATATGCGCCGAATCAGAGAACACACGCCACCCTTTCAATCATTATGGATCGAGTTATGGGTCTGCTTATTTTAATTTGCGCCAGCCTGCTTGTTATACCTTGGCAATTCCAGTTCTTAATGCGTGGCGACCTAGCCCACTCGATTATGTTGGGTATGCTGGTTATATTTAGCTTATGCGGAGCAATAGGCTTAGTCATGGTCATCACTCCATTTCACCTGCTACCACCAGCCATTCGCACTTTGTGGCATAAAATTCCTCATCGGCATATTCTTGAACTGGTAATGGCTGGCTTTCGTCAACATGGCATCGCGCTCAAGCTAACGCTGGCTAGTCTTGCAACGGGAACCGTCATGACGGCAGTACTTATTGCGGCCTGCTATTGCATAGGCGTGGGGATTGGACTTACCGTCACTTACCTGCAAATGCTGGTCATCATGACCATCGTTACCTGTGTCATCAGCTTGCCTATCAGCATCGGTGGGCATGGCGTTCGTGAAGGAATTTTCGTAATTATGTTTACTGCATTTGGTTTGATCAGCGTCGATCAACAGTTGGAAAACGGTCGGGAGACCGCGATACTTTTTTCCTTACTGTTCTTTGCAATCCCCTTGGTCTGGAGTCTGGTTGGTGGGATCGTCTACCTTAGCTTTCGTCATGATTACGTACTTGCAAAATCAGTGAACAGTATTTGATATCGGCTATTAATCACTGGTTGGATTGCAGGATTCAGATCTTAAATATATGGGCTATTTTTCATTAACACTTTGCAGGATTTAGAATGAATCAAAAATATTTATTGCTCGTTCTTTTAATGCTCTATTCCGAGAAAGTCGAAGCCAGCGGCCCTAATTACATTTCAATTTGGCGCAAAACGGACTGTGGGGCGCGATAAGCGGGAATAACCGTGATCGGCGCAGCCACGAGTCCTTTTCGCAAAGTGCGGTCCGCGTAGATATCTAAAATTTCGTGTAACTCTTTTAAAAAAACCACAGACTGATCGAATTTCTCGACCAGCAGCGCGGCTTGTGTTTTTAGACGGGCAATATCAACGGCGGGCATGGATCTCTGATTACCTGATTTTCGTGTAAATTACCAGACTATGAGCGTTATTGCTAATAACTTTTTCTTGCTGATAATGCCATGTTGGGTCAGGTTGTGGAATTTGTCCCCCTAAAAGATGATAGACAACTACAGAATAACCTTTCTCTTCAGACTCAGTAAGGATTTGGGAAAGAGTTTTCAATTCGTCATTACCTGTATTGTACCAGCGTTCATATTTTGGATGCCAGTCCAACTTTTCAAAATAAAACTCAACATAATAGTAATACGATAAGCCTGCAAACAAGATCTTCTCATTCTCATGAGATTCTTTTAACCAGGCTATCGTCTCTGGGTAAGGATAGTAGTGCTCAGAAGTATCTGTCAGATAATTACCCCAAAAAGGTTTTTTTGTGCCATCCAGATTCACCGGCGAAAGAAAAAGATTGGTAAGAATTACCAAACAACCGATTGAAATTCCGAAAGTTTTTTTATTTTTAGTTAGCCAATTCAGAGCGAAAGTGGAGCTTGTGAGGATTGCAGGCAGGATACAAAGATTAAAGCGACTATATCCGGTATAAGCGGTATTATCGAGAGCGAAAAAAAGGGGAAATGCCAAAAAAGTCATGACAATGAAGGTGGTTTTGGAATACTTACCTATAGATACCAAAAGAATGCAACCTCCAATAAAGATGATTAGAAATAACCCAAACTGCTCGAAAAGAGATCGGCCAAACCCCTCATAAACCGAAAAATTTAGCAGGTTGGAGATATTCGGTGCAAACTTCCTTTCAACACTGGAATTACTTCTTAGGAATAGATAAAGTGAAAGGGGCCAGGAAACGCAAAAAACGATGGCCAGGTTTTCTGCAATGCGTGGATGGAATAGCCGAATGGTTGACATAAAGTCAAGAGGTCGTTTTTGCGCATACTCTCTTCTGGCTTGGATAAACACAAAAAGCATCCTACAGGCTAAATAGCACAAGATAAAAACAATCGTGGTTTCTTTAATGAACCCGATCAAAATGAGCGCATACCAGCCTGGCCGATGTCGGATTGCATTGAATTCACCTTTGAGTAAAGTTTCTATGTCGAAGCAAACGATTGTCATCAACAACACAGCTGGCAACTCAAGGTAAAGAATAGTTGAATAGTAAGATACGAGAGGGATGGTTGCAATGGAAATCGCCCAGATGATATTGGGGATGACATGGCTTGTTTCAAGCCTGCGCATGCAAACCCAAACGATTCCAGCAGCCGATAGGATGGGAATAATTCTATATAAGTATTCTTGGTAAGGGCTGGTGATAGACATTGCCAGTTTCGGCGCGAAAACAAAGAACCAATAGCTAATGAATGGGTAACGCAGAAAGTATGTTTCATCCAGAAAGTATATTTTATCCAGCCCTGGGTATGAATTTTTATGCAAATAAACAAAGGCAATACTTACCAACAACAGGAACCCAATAAATATGGCCCATTTTGACTTTTTCCAGGCTGTAAAAAGGAAAAGCACAAACGTCACTAATCCTAAAAGGATCCATTTTATCGAAAGCCATTGGGGCGGTATATTACTGGCCAGGAGTAATACTTTTTGAATGTGGATATCTTCGTCCCCACGCCATGGAATGGCTGATAATAAGGATTTGAAGTTTAATAGTGCTAGTCCGGGTAATAAAACAAAAAAAATAAACCAATGCTTGGTAAGGCCGATTTGCAGGCTGTCTCCAGACAAATACGACCAGGCGACTCCCGTGCTAATTGTCAAAGCCAGCATCAACATTTTTCCAATTAAAGATACTGGTGCTAACCAAGTGGGGGTAATTATGAATGCGAAGGCATAGAACGTTATCAGGAGACTGATTACGAAAGCCCGAGGTACAAAAACGGTTTTTGGTTTCATCATAAGTTAGATCTATGTATTAAAAAGACCGCAGGCTGGTCGAATTTCGCAACCAGCACCGCGGCTTGTGTTTTTAGACGGGCACTATCAACTGAAGAGTTGATAGTGGGGCTTTCCGCTTACGTCAAAAGAGAAATATAAATATCCAGTGTTTTGGGACGTATATCCTATGAGAAAAAATGTTGGCAAAACAGAAGATGGAATAACCAACAAGTTAAACGATGGCGTATTGCTGGCTAAAATTATTGAGGGAGCTAAGCTGTATGCGCTTAAAATACAGGTAAAATAAAATCGCCCCAATTGAAAAAATAATTGGATTATGTATCCGCAAAATTTTGTTAAGAACAAAAAGTGGCTTGATGATTTTGAGATTACGCCAGAGGTTAAGGTTAAGGCCGTCATATATTCGGCGCAACATAATTAGATGCTATTTTAAATAGCATCTTTAATGCTCTAGTCGCACACACGTTTAAATCCTCTTGTTCTTTAAACTGAATTAAATTATTTATCACTTTGGAATTAAAAACTTGCTTAATGATATTTTCGAAACTAACTCCGGTTTCTTATGCGCTTTAAATATAAAATGATTCCTTGCTGCATAATTCCAGAAAAAAACAATTCCAGTTGCTGTTACTTTAGCAATCAAGGTATCAAGCAATAAAAAGTCTATGCACTGCCAAAGAATTAACTGATTTACAATTAAACCAATAAAAATTACAAAAAATATCAAGATGATTTCTTTGTGCTTTTTAAATCGTGCCCCACTAGCAAATACATGCTTGATTGACAGGAGATAATTAACGAGCGTTGCCAAGACAAATCCAGTGACGCCTGATATAAACCAAGGCAGTTTCAGAATTTTCACAAAAAGAGCAAAAATTAAAAAATCAACAAGTGCTGCAATTCCGCCAACAAAAAAATACTTGATGAATTTCATTTTGCGAAATGATATTTAACAATGCAATAAATCGCCCTTACTCCATCTTTCCAGCCTATTTTTTTACCTTCATCGTAAGTGCGTCCATAATAGGAAATGCCTACTTCATAAATCCGAATATCTTTAACTTTGGAAATTTTAGCTACTATTTCTGGCTCAAAGCCAAATCTATTTTCTTCAATAGTAATCCCTTGAATAATCTCGCGTCTAAAAACCTTGTAACAAGTTTCCATATCAGTAAGATTGAGATTAGTAAACATGTTAGATAAGAGCGTCAAAAATCCATTGCTCACACTATGCCAAAAATAAAGCACACGATGCACATCACCCCCCGAAAACCGGGAGCCAAAAACTACGTCAGCTTTATTGTTTAATAGGGGCTCAACAAGCCTTGAATACTCATTCGGGTCATATTCCATATCAGCATCTTGAATGATAACGATATCACCAGTAGCCGCCTTTATCCCCGTACGTAAAGCCGCCCCTTTACCTTGATTAACATCATGGTAAAGAACCTGACTAACTCGTCCACTTTCTTCAATAGTGTTTTTTAACTTATCCCGCGTACCATCTGTTGAATAATCATCAATGATAATGATTTCTTTATCGGGATAAGGCGAATTATTAACGGCATCTATAATTTCATCAATAGTTGCGATTTCGTTATAACAGGGAATGATAATTGATAGTTTCATAATACACTCTTAAAGTAAGTAATTGCTTTTTGCAGACCCTCATGAAGAGGCGTTTTAGGTTCCCAATGTAATTCTTTTTTAGCTAACGATATATCGGGTTGACGCTGCTTGGGATCATCTTGAGGTAATGGCATAAACACGATTTTGGATTTGCTACCAATTAAGCTCAAAATACATTCAGCGAGCTCAAGCATGGTAAATTCACCTGGATTACCTATATTCACCGGCCCCGTAAAATCAGCAGGGCTATTCATTAATTTAACCATGCCATCAATCAAGTCATCGACATAACAAAAACTTCGCGTTTGCGAACCATCGCCATAAATAGTTATATCTTCACCTTTAAGCGCTTGTACGATAAAGTTACTTACGACACGCCCATCATTTGGATGCATGCGAGGCCCATAAGTATTAAAAATACGCATGACTTTAATTTCAAGCTGATGCTGACGCCAGTAATCAAAAAATAACGTTTCAGCGCAGCGCTTACCCTCATCATAACAACTGCGGATACCGACCGGATTAACTCGTCCCCAATAGTTTTCCACTTGTGGATGCACTTCCGGGTCACCATAAACTTCTGATGTTGAAGCTTGCAAGATTCTGGCTTTAACCCGCTTGGCCAAACCCAACATATTGATTGCACCATGCACCGATGTTTTGGTGGTTTGCACAGGATCAAATTGGTAGTGAATTGGACTTGCAGGACAAGCCAAATTATAAATTTGATCAACCTCAACATAGAGTGGGAATGTCACATCATGGCGCATCACCTCAAAATACGGATTGCCCATTAAATGAGCAATATTCTGCTTAGACCCGGTAAAAAAATTATCGACGCATAATACATCATGCCCATCGCTTAGCAACCGCTCGCATAAATGAGACCCAAGAAAACCGGCACCACCGGTAACTAGTATTTTTTTCATTAAATCTAACCCATCCCATTATTTACTTATACTTAGATTCAACTAATAAGTGCACTTTATTTAAGTAACTTACTGTTTTTATTGACAGGTAAGCTAGCAGTGAGTAGTACAATCCAAAGTATTGTGCAAAGAGTAATGCCGCTAAATAAATATCTGAAATCGGAAGAAATCATTGTAGGCAAAAAAGATAAATAGAATAACCCTGTTGCAAGCGATAGAACCCAGCACATTGATTTTAGCCTAGCAGGCAAATGAACTACTTTCGTTATCGCTAAGATGCAACCCAACAATGATAACAAGTAAAAATAATTCCGGTATATTGGCCACCCAAAGAATAAGGAGGCTATGCTATAAATAAAATGATCTCGGGAATCAATGCTCTCAGCAATACCAACTGCACGTAGATAGTCACTATTACCTTCAACTCCGATATGTAAAGGCGCATGTCCCTCTAAACCATTCAGATCTAATAGCTCACTAAATGCTCTAAACTTATGTTCAAAATAAGCTTTTGGTTCATTTAGAATAAGCGATAACCAAGCCTGTTTAAGCTGTTTGTCTGTTAACACATTCAGTTCCAATGGATCTGACACGAGATCATCGACACGCCGCCCTGTAAAAACTAGCCGAACGGCTGCTCGTTGAGCATTAGTGATTTTCACGGGAAGGTCTTCTGTTTTAGTATGAGTACCTACGATAGTGCCGGCAATATCGAAGCACATAATGCTTTTATAACCTTGTGAACGACTTCTATCGCCAGATTTAATTATTGATTGATCAACCAGAAACTGGGTAATTGACAGTGAAACCAAGAATACACCAATAACCACACCGGCTATCAGTGCCTGTCTTTTGACTGACCAGTTACGTGAGCCAATAATTGCAATTATTGGCAATATCAACAACACAGGTGCCATGAATACTCCCTGTTGTCGAACTTGCATAGAAATTGTTAAAAGCACTACAGCAACTAGAGCTAACGCCATTGCACGGCGTGATGGCATAAATGCAGCAGCGAATGATAATGCTATTGCCGCTGTCATTACTGAAGCAAACAACACATCCTTCCAAACAATACCGACATAGATGAACAACACAGGATTTAACAATAATAGAGCGCAGAGAACAATACGCCACGCTTCAATTCGTGGATAACCAAGAATGGTTCGATTACGCAAGATGCTTGCCGCAACACAGCCCAAAGATAGGTAAGTCAAAGAACTGCATATCAATACAATAAACGCTGTTGCCACCTCGCCGCCCCCCAGCCATTTCATCAAAGCGGACATAAAGGGTGGATGCCAGTTAATTGATTCACCAATGTGCGCCTCGTATAACTGTACACTGGTATCCATCGATATCTGACCTGGGGAATGCAATGCTATTGCGACCATTGCCAAGAACAAAGAAAGAATCAGTATACCAATCGAGGCAATTCTAGAATCTATTTTTAAACTAAATATTTTCATAATAATCAGCTTTTCCGAGAATATTTCTGAATCAATGGCTGCTCAAAGCAATGCCAAGAAATCGCAGCAAAAATGATAGTGATGCCTATAACCAGAGGGAAAGCATGTTGAGGCGTTAGCAATAGAACACGTTTAAGCGATAAAATTACTGGAAGGTGCCAAAGATATATTCCATAAGAAATTGTACCCAAATAATAAAAAGGACTGGCCACCCTACCGATCAGGCCAGTTGGGGTAATGACACATGCAGCAAATAACACTGCACCAAATGAGGTTGCAAGTAAAGAGCGAAACAGAATAATCATCAACGGATAATCCCAATAACTTGCGTAACGCCAAAAAATCGATAGTGCGAAATAGACCAATAATCCGGCCAACAGCCAAACAAAACTCACTCTCGCCGTATTGTTGTTGACGTAAGACAAGATACGAATCCCTGCTTCTGTTCGAATGAATCTTGCTAACAAAATACCTATAGCAAATTCATCCAACATACCAGGCAATTGGGTAGCCGCGACAAAAATCGGAAATGAGCCAAGAGTTTTATCAGGTGTAACCAAGATAGTGACGCCGAAACGCCATAGCCATGTAATGCCGACAAACAGTAATAAAACCTTCCATAAACGCGCAATTCGTAACCACGGAGCAAACAGCACCATTAATATGTAAAACTGCATTTCTGTGGCAAGCGACCAATTTGCGCCGTTAATTCCACCATGTAAATTGATGCTTAGGTTGTGGACAAATGCCAGATGCGATATTAAGTTTTTCCAAAAATTTTCAAAAAGAAACGCTGGCATAATAAACACCAAAAAAACAAGCAGCGTAAGGTAATGCAAAGGAACTATTCGGACAATCCGTTTCCTGAAGAAATGCCCACGAAACTCTTGGGAGCCGTGTTTATCAATTCCAGAAAATGCAGAAAGACCTATAACAAATCCTGAGATAACGAAAAATAAGTCAACACCCATCCAACCGATTCTAAACCAAATCAACATGCCTGTTGTCGGAAAGGTAGTCCAACCATAAATTTCAATCACATGATAAATAACAACTGAAATAGCAGCGAACCCTCGAAGTATATCGATAGTTGGGAAATAATTGGATTGAGATGGATTTGTCATTGGCAGTTTATTAAATAAATACGTCATATTTGTTAATCGATCGTACACTCGCATTACGAGTAATTACCTATTCGTTTAATCAGTCCCGAAATTCCCTCACGTTTTAGCACTCCTATCACCGATTTGACAATACGAATTCCAATGCTCGGTGAACAAACTCCTTTTATCACGCGACCAACCACTGTTCTCTGTTTAATGCCCGTACTGTTGGGTAAAATAAGATTGCCTTGTGCGATTTCTGCCGTCCACCAACTGAAAAAGCAGGGCTCCACAACGCTGTAGGGTTCTGGAAAAGCTTTTTGTACATCAGATCTTGTTTGATAGAGCTTTCTAGCTTCAAGCGGGATAGATCTTCCATTATCGAATTGACCGTAATACCACCTCTTATAACGTGCATCATCTTGCCCCTCGGCAAGTAAATCCTTTCCATAAGTATCCCACAGCTCGTGAGCAATCATCTGACTGGAAGCGTACTTCATCAACATACCCATACCATCGCCGTTATCGTAGCTAGTGAAGTGATAAAAACGCAAAGGCACATCTGCAACAAAAAATATGCCCGCCTCGTCTTTGGAAAGTGGTCGATGCGCAATATTCCATGTGGCAACATTGCAGCCGCGATCTCTAACAATATGTAGGCCACTAAAGAACGCAGGCGCAAGATCACACCAGCGCTGATCCGTAAAAAGTCCATTAGGAATGTCTGCGCGACAGAAAAGTCGCAAGCGTTCAGCCCACCAGCGGATAAAATCCAACCCTTGTCCCGAGGTTCTTGCTGCAAAGAAACCAAGATTGTAAACGCCGTGCTTCAGCGCTGAAATTTCATTATCTTGTATGGCAGCAATATCGGTTTCAGCATTAAGCAAATGCGGTGTTAGTAAAATTTCATGTTGATCGAGCAGAGCTTCAAGTGAGGCTAATGAATTAAATAACTTGATATCTGGGTCAATATACATAATCTTGTCAACACTTGGTCTTTGCGCGAGCAATTCAGCGGCGACTCCTTTCACTGCAGTGCAAAGTTCAACCACGTCATGGCCAAAAGCCCAAGCCTTCCAATTTGGCAAGCCGAGTTGTTCAATTGTCAAAACCTCATCGAATGGCTCATGCTTGAGATCAAAACCAACGGGGAGATCATCAGAATAGAGCAACACGAATGTCCAGTCTGGATGAAAATGTTTGACCGATTTTGCTAGAACCCGCGCCTTGGGCAGGTAACTTTTTGTAACTGAGGTATAAACGAGCATTATTTTTTTAACTCCTTTGCCGTTATTAGGGCTGATTGAATCGCTGCCAGTATTACATCAGCGGGTGATCCCAATGGAACCACTTTTCCTCGTTCATATTGTTTAACACGGTTCCCTTGTGCACCGATATCGAATGAAACTATCGGCAGTCCCATTATCATGGCTTCGGAAATTGTGTAACTAAATGTTTCAGGGATAATTGAAGGCATTAAAATTACATTAATACCTAGTTTACTTATAATGGTTGGTAGGTCATTGGCGGTATACTTTCCATACACAGTCAATTTTGGATGAGTCGCTACATAACTAGAACCGACAATAGTAACGGGTACATTCAATTTTCGTTCATCAATATAATCGTGAAGTGCTTTTACAACATCACCGCCTTTAGGAACCGACAGCGTACCCAAAACACCTACATGCAATGGACCAGATAGCTCTATTTTCTTGTCGCATTTAAAGTAATCAGTTTCATGAGGCACTATCCTGATTTTACTTTTTTCGAGAGAAAAAGCTTTTTCTAATATTTCAATAGCAGATAAATCAAATACACTGATTGTCGTTACCACCTTAAAAAGCGCGGCAAATGGCTGACGCCAACTAATAATATCTATTGGTTTGTTTTTCTCAGGATACCAAGTGTGATACCAATTATGATTATTTTTAAGACATAGCCTACATATTTCAATATCTTGCGGTACTCCGCAATATTTTTCCTCAAAATCTGAAAGATGAGGAGAGGGACAGAGCGCATAAAAATCATGCACTTTGTAATCTAATGTTGCATTTTGCGTTTGGGCAAGAGTGATAATATTTGCAATAGCTACTTCAACATCAGGATAGCCATAGACTGAATTTATAATAATATTTTGGCTAGAAGATTTGGAGAGAACTTTAAACAATTCTTCAATGGAAGATGTATTAAAAAGCATCCCATCACCAAACCACTGAACAAACCACACCGCATCAAAGCAGTAGACTCTTAAAATCGTTCCACCATTGGCATTGATATCTTTTACCAATTTATCGGTATATAGGTTACTGCCACCACCACCATTATGGTCAAAAATTATAGTTGGATTTACTATTAAACCCTCATCAATGTAAGTGTTGAGTAAATCTATTTGACTTGTATTACATTTCTGTAGTGCTGCATGTTCCATAACTGGAACTCCATGAGTAATACGCTCATGCAAAGAAACTTTATTCCTTAATCCTTTAATTCCCCCCTTTTTAATCGCATCAACACTCTGGCGTGCTAGTCGCTGAAACCCACTAAATCGCGGATATATCTTCCGATAATTTCGATAAATCCAAACAAATCGCATAAACGGCTTCCCCCACTGCGACACCTTTCGCAATGGTTTCGTAATTCGCCATGACGTCGACAATCGTAATGCTTGTAGCTCATTAGATAGATTTTCCCGTTGCTGAAAATTGCTAATCAGCTCTTTAAGTAACTGGTTATCTGTTTTAAGTGATAATCTAAAAATCCATCCAGCACTTACCTGAAATAGTATTTCTTTATCAATTGCTGGATACCATTGTGGGTCGCTACTTGTTGTTTGAAACAAACAACCTTTAGAGTCAAAACAGTTGAGTGAGGTTACGCCGTGAATTTCATCGCCAATAGTTTTTGGTTCCCATGTCCAAACTACATTTTTTTCTCTATCTAAAATTTCTGCATTAGCTATTAGAAAATATTTTTGCTCAGAGACTGGATTAATTCTTATTTGTTGTAAGCAATTGATGCTGCCGCACTCAGAAAAATAAAAATCAATAATAGTGCATTCTTTATTTTCGCTAATCAAATGGCCAATTAGTTTTTTTGGCTCTGTTAACTCTAAACTATCTTTATCCGCCCAGTACAATTCAGCGTTAAATATCAGCGGTGGCTTGGAAGTACGTGGTGATATAACTTTAATTTTATTTTGGGCAACATTTGGATGAGTTTTAGTTGATATTAACCACTGATAAGTTAACGCATCTTCACGATTTGAAATTAGTGCATCAACCCAATGAACGGGAAAAAATTTTGAAATATGATTGGAAAACTCTGTTTCTGCAATTTCTTTTTGGATAGTATCAAGCTCAAAGGCATAGTGACCAAACGCTTCGAGCTTATTCAAAAGACTTTGTTTTGAATAGAATCTAAGGTGGGTATTATCAAGTAAGCCATTATACCTGTATTCAAAACACCCAAAAAGTAACTCAAAACCAACAGCAATATGAGTGATATTGGGGACGGAAAAAATAATCGTGCCGTCAGGCTTGATAAGTTTCTTTAGTTCTGAAAGCAATTTATCAGGATTAACTAAATGTTCGATAACATCTGCTACAACAATGTAGTCATATGCTTTAGATGCAAATACATCCGTCAGTAAATCTACTTCTAAATTTTTTACTGCTGTAAATCTATAACTGGGGCTACAAATTTCAATTGCAGCTTCATCAAAGTCAACGCCATCAACAACGCATTTTTTTTCTTGAGACAAGTACTGGCCCAGCATTCCAGAGCCACAACCAACATCAAGAACAATTGAGTTATCAGAAATCTTATTGGTGATTTTAGCAAGCGACTCTTCTGCATTGGCATTGATAGTCCTTGTATAATTTTGATATTGTTGCATTAATGTTCCTAATTTCTAATAGACCTTCGGCGAATTAATTTTGTGAGTTATTGGGTTCAATGACTTTTAATTTAAAATCAATATGATCTGATAATTTGATGAATACAGAACAGCCAATTTTATCAACTCTTCTCGCGAGCAAATAGGGCACGATCAAAAAAAGTCGCATCATTGGGCTACCAATGTAATTTTTTTCATTGGGATTCCCACTAGGCCTAAACTAATTGAACTCGCGTGTACTCGGACAATCAGGGTATCATTCATCCAATGGTGCTGAACATGACTTTCTTGTGAGCCCTCCGCGATAGCAACTGTGATGCTGTAATCCCCATTAGGTAACACAGGCAAGCGAAATTCGAACTTTACAACGAGTTCATTACCTTGCGAAACCGCCTGAGGGTTGTGTTGATAAACAAGGAAGGTATTGTCACCGAAAACCACTTGACCAAGACGATCTTTAATCTGAAAGCCGACAATGGGGCGAAGTATATCTTTGTATGCCAAGCAACGAATTTCGAGAATGACATCTTCTCCGCCAACAATCCATGATAAGGGTGCGCCACCTTGATCAAGAAGTCGCACGGATGCTATTTTTGCGTTACCGGTACCAAATCCTTCCTGATCGGATTTAAACTGAAAGACTTCGATGTCATTACGCAAGGTAGAGGCATTGATCAAAGTCTCGCGCATATCACGGTATTCAATCAGATCTGCTGCTATATTAATAGATACAGGAGGTTCGTTTGTTAAAATCCCCGCGACTTCCTGGCTTACTTCGTACAGGGTCGCAAGATAGTGCTCAACCACCTTTTTCGGAGTACCTGTTTCGGCAACTTGCCCATGATTTAGTAAAATGGCTTTGTTGCATAAATTGACGACTACACCTGTGTCATGACTAACAAACAGAACGGTTCCAGTTTTCATAAACCCGCGCAAAAAGCGCATACATTTTTGGGTAAAAAATGCATCGCCCACTGCCAGCGCTTCATCAATAATCAAAACATTGGCATCCACATGCGCAATGACCGCAAAAGCCAGTCGCACCATCATCCCGCTGGAATAGGTTTTTACCGGCTGCTCGATAAAATCACCAATGTCAGCAAATGCAATGATATCATCAAACCGTGCATCAATTTCCTGGTTGTTTAAACCCAGCACCGAGGCATTCATGTACACGTTTTCGTGCCCGGTAAACTCGGGATTAAAGCCAGAACCGAGCTCCAGCAAGGCAGCAACTCGACCATTGGTTTGGATGCTGCCGCTAGTGGGCGTTAGCGTGCCGCAGATCATTTGCAAAAGGGTAGATTTACCACTGCCGTTACACCCGATAATGCCAACGGTTTCGCCTTTTTTAACTTCAAAGGAAACGTCTTTAAGTGCCCAAAATTCCCGAAAATATTGCTTGGGATGCTGCCAGGTTAAACGTTGCAAACGCGGGGCAATAAACTGTTTAAGCCGATCACGCGGGTTGTCGTAGATGTGATAGCACTTGCTAAGGTTTTGTACTTTGATGGCAATTTCGTTAGAGGACATCAGCAAAACCCTTCCTTGTTTTTTGAAACAAGGCAAAACCTGCCCACGCAATCAGTGATCCCACTAAGGTGTATACACCCAACCCTACCCAGTTAGGTGTGTTGCCCCAAATTAAGACATCTCTAGCTTGCTCAATAATAAAAGTTAAAGGATTCGCCATAATAAAAGGCCGGAATCTTTCTGGCACGGCTGTAACAGGGTAAAATACAGGGGAGAGAAACATCAATACAGTCGTAATAATACCAATGGTTTGCCCCACATCACGCAAAAATACACCAATGGCTGCCAGTACCCAAGCAAGTCCCGTGGTAACAATAACCAGTGGCAGTAGTACTAGTGGTATGAAAACCGCTGTCCATTGCAGATAGTCATTAAACAAGGCAAAGGTGGCTAGTAACACACACAAACTAACCAGACTATGAAATAAGGCGGCGCCCATCGCGATAATGGGTAAAATCTCTAAAGGGAAGATGACTTTTTTTACGTAATTAACATTGCCCAGAATAAGTGAAGGCGCTCGATTAACTACCTCACTAAACAAACCCAATACGATCATGCCAACAAACAAGACAACAGCGAATTGGGTCTTGCTATCATCACCACCGACGCCTCCCCAACGAGATTTAAATATCTCTGAAAATACAAAGGTATAAACCACTAACATAAACACGGGGTTAAAAAATGACCAAGCCAAGCCCATTGCCGAGCCCTTATAACGGCCGACCACTTCACGTTTGGTCATTTGCACAATCAGCTGACGATTGCGCCATAGGCTTTTACATAATGCCAGCGGTGAGGTGGGTTGTGTGGCGTGAGGGTTTATAGCGATGGATGAATGACTCGAACTTTACTCTCTTGTTATTGTTCAGTGTGAAACGTAAATGGCGCGTCAAATTGGCTAAATCTTA
>CANNLO010000067.1 GCA_947505055.1 Methylococcaceae bacterium
CTGAGCCCGCGCTATAACGTAGCGCCGTCGCAAAACATTCCCATTGTTCGGGACGAAGGCGAAAAAAGGCGCTTTGCGCTGGCTCGATGGGGCTTGATCCCGCATTGGGCGAAGGATATAAAGATCGGCTACAGCACGATCAATGCCAGAGCCGAGACCGTAGCCAGTAAACCGGCGTTTCGCAATGCCTTCCGGCACCGGCGTTGCCTAATTCCGGCAGATGGGTTCTACGAGTGGCAAGTCATACCGGGTTCGAAAATCAAGCAACCCTGGTTTATTATGCTTGTGGACAGGGAGCCCATGGCGTTTGCTGGATTATGGGAACGATGGCGGAGTCCCGAAGGCGAAGAGTTGGAGTCCTGCTCCATCATCGTCACAGAAGCAAACGAGATCATGCGGCCAATCCATGATCGTATGCCAGTGATTCTTGCGCCTTGCGATTGGGATGCTTGGCTGGAACCGGAGGCCAAGGATGCGGGAGGCCTGCAAGGTCTTCTAAAACCATACTCGGCAGAAGGCATGGCGGCTTGGCCGGTTACTACGAAGATCAATAGCCCGAGGAATGATTCGTTGGAGTGTATGGAGGCGTTGGGGTGAGGCATTTTGCAAACTGTTCATGAATCAACGCATTGGATAGGGTGTTGAAAGCTGTAGGGCCCGATACAATTACGGGAATATTATGCGCTCAATAACCGGTAATGCCTGCCGCATATGTTCAAAGCTGTGTGACCCCCCGTCAAAGGCCACCACATTGGCGATGGCTTGATATTTTGAAAGCGTGTTTTCTGAATCAATCAGTTCATCGGCCTTATCTAATAGAATTGTTCTGTCTATAACTTGATGATTGTCGACAAGTTCTTGCTCATATCGCAGATATTGCTCACAGTGATTATGATCCCAATGGTAAGGCTGGCCGGTTTCATAGTTTTCTGTCACGCCAATAAATTGTCGTAGCAAATCGCTGGGCCTGATTGCCGGGTTTATCATGATGGCATGGCACCCAGTTTTCATTGCCAGGTATTCGCTGGCAAATCCACCCATCGACGAACCCATAAAAATCACGTCGTAGCCTTGATCCAAGTATTGATTCCACTCAAATAGTAGATCTTCGACGAGGTTTTGAAAATCACGGTAATCAACATTAGGCGTATAAAACAAAACAGCCTTTTCCGCGCAAAACTCTTGCATTACGAAAAGCTTTTCCTTACCGGTTAACAAGTTGCCGTCTACGTCTAGCGATGCGGAATTGAAACCGTGAAGGTAAATGATGGCTTTCTTCTTCATGACCTAATAACGCTCCTTCATGAATAGGAGGGCCTTTGTTGCCAGATCATCGGAGTCATGCCAAAGATTACGCCAGACACACAGTGTATTGGAGAGATTTGGATCAACGACTTCTGATGAAAATGATTCAAAAGTAATGGGCCCTTGGTAATTGATTTTTTTCAGGGCATTGAAAAACGAATCAAAATTTACATTGCCTGTGCCTAGATACCCCCGGTGACTTTCGCCAATATGCACATAACCCAGTCGATCTTTTGCGGCCAACACTGATGTCTCCATACCATCTTCTTCTATGTTCATGTGGTAGGTGTCCAGGTGCAAATAGGTATTAGGGCGATTGACCTCATCCAGAAAAGCCAATCCTTCTAAGCCTGTATTCATGATATTGGTTTCGTAGCGGTTCACGACTTCAAGGTCAATATTAATGCCCTTATCCGCTGCATAATCCGCCAGGCGCTGCATAGCGGCGACTGAGTTAGCGCGATTTTCTTTTGATGCCGGCCCTGGATATTTGCCTAGCGCACAATAGATGACACCACAAAGTTCGGTTCCACCAATAGCATAAAGGACATCGGTTGCTTTACGGAGCAGTTCGTCGCCCTTGGCGACAATCGCCAGGTTCGTACTGGTGACATCGGTACTGGCTGATAAGCCAAGCGATGCGTGAGCACGAAGATTAAATTCCTGAAGCAAATCTTTGGTCAACACAACATCCACCTTCCACGGATCGAGCAGGGCTATTTCAATGTAGTCGTATCCCGCCCGAGCAGCCCCACTGATCGCTTTTCGTGCGCCTTCTGGCGTCCAATCGCCCGACCATACAAGTGCGTGACCGCCGTATTCCAAAGATTTTGAAAATGACATAACTTGCTCCTTTATTAGTTTGAATTGCGTATTTGTAGCTGTAACGGACTGAGAACATAAATCACAGGAACCGATAACATCCGTTTTCCGAGACCACATTAGCTGAGAATATCGGAGCACTCTAGCCCACATTAACTGAGAATAGCCTACGCTACACCGCACCGCCACCAATGCGGCGAGGTTTGAAAGGTTGTGGGAGGTGATTTGTCCTATTTTTGATGGTTACAATTAAAGCCGGCGTTGACAGTTGTAACCACTTTCTCAAATATTTCCTTTTTCTTTTTTGCGATAGTTGATTCCTGCTTTTCCTGTCCTAGGTATAGATCGGCCTGCATCAACATTTTTTGTTCACCTGCCTTGATCATTACGATCCGCCCCAGTTCCCCATATTTCTTATGCTCGAAAACATAACAAAGCCCTCTATGGTCATATCCTCTTGATGCGGTAACATCACGGGGCAAATCATCAGGACGCAACTGCTTTAATCCGGGACGTATTTGCTGTCCCTCTGCAATCCATCTTAATTCATCCTCCAGCAATCTTGCGTTTCCCAGTTCCTCAAGCTCTTTTTTTATCTTCTTGGGATTGGGGGGTTGATCTATTAGGTGTGGGGTATGTTGTTTGCCTTTCTTCATTTCTTGCGTTCGTCTGTCCATCACCTCGCCTAGAAGGTCGGCAATAAGTTTGGCATCCTGAAATAACCGCTGCTTTTCATCATGGGCAAAATGTATTCCTAGCCCCTTACTGAGCATGACCTCAAACTCTCCTGTAACAAGAAAATTGCCATCCATAATGGTATTACTCACACTAAGGTGTCTGTACCGCAGCAGCGTTTCACAACAGACGTGGACGAGCGGTTTCATTTTCTCATCGATTTCTGGGTACATATCTTCCGCAATAGACTCATTCAAAACAAAGTCGATACTATTACTGCGTAATTCAAAGCGGTATAAAAAAATAGATACCTCATTCCCGGCTATATTTTTCAAATTCACCTCATCTTTACGCGGCTTGTGATGATATTGGGGGTTCTAAGCCCGACCCCCAGAAATTTTGGAAGTTATGCTAAATCAGGCACTTAACTTTTCCGGATTACACTAAGAATAACATACCACTTTTTATAACAAGTCGATTTTTATAAGGCGTTAAAAAAATCTGGGGTTCGGGCTTAGCCCCCCCTCTGATACCGTTTCAGTCATTCTCAGTTAATGTGGGCTAGAGTGCTCCGATATTCTCAGCTAATGTGGTCTCGGAAAACGGATGTTATCGGTTCCTGTGATTTATGTTCTCAGGCCGTTACAGTTAGGGTACGTTGATAGCGTAGGTGTTAAACATTTATTCTGTAATACCGCACTTGTCACGCGCAGCATTGACTCGGTCTCTCATTTCCTTGCCTGGTTTGAAGTGAAGCGCTACTTTAGCCGGTAAATTAATTGCTTCGCCCGTTTTAGGATTACGCGCAATACGGGGAGGCCGATGATGTAGATCAAAACTACCAAAGCCCCTGATTTCAATTCGTTCGCCCTTGTCTATTGCACTCGCCAACTGTCCCAGGATGCAATTCAGCGCCAACTCCACATCTCTTACCTGAAATTCAGGTAATTTCTCCTTTAGCGCACGCACCAGTTCTGATTTGACCACTGTTTAACTCCCTTAATAATAGGGCGCTAATTTTAGCAGATTACAAGCCCTCGCCTTAATCAGGATATAGTTGTTTATGGATGTAGTTTTGGCTTGACTTATGGTTGTTTATGGGCGTAAATGTGGTTATTGAGGATACTTCCATGCTAAATACTGACACCATCCAGATCACGCCTGAGCTGCTGGCTCTCATCGCCGAGATTGAGGAATTCAAGGGCGCTTGGCGTGCCCTTGGCACATTGGCCCCAGAGCGATTGAGCGCCTTGCGCCGCGTGGCGACCATTGAAAGCATTGGCTCTTCGACACGCATCGAAGGAAGCAAACTGTCGGATCGTGACGTTGAGCGCTTGTTGGGCAATCTCGAAATCAAGTCTTTCGCCACCCGCGACGAGCAAGAAGTGGCTGGCTATGCCGAAGTCATGAACACAATCTTCCATGCCTGGCCTGACATCAAGATCACCGAGAACCATATCCGGCAGTTTCATCGCGATCTTCTCGCCTACAGCCACAAAGACGAATGGCATCGCGGCAATTACAAAACATCGTCGAACAGCGTGGCCGCGTTCGACGAAAACGGCCAGCAGATCGGTATTGTGTTTGAGACGGCCACGCCTTTCGATACGCCCCGCCTTATGGCCGAGCTGATCGATTGGCTGAATGAGGTCCGCGATACTGGCCGCTTGCATCCCTTGCTGATTATCGGCGTGTTTGTCGTGGTGTTCCTGGAAATCCACCCTTTTCAGGACGGCAATGGTCGACTGAGCCGGATTTTGACCACGCTGCTTTTATTACAATCGGGCTATGCCTATGTCCCCTATAGCTCACTTGAGAGCGTCATCGAGCATAGCAAAGAAAGCTACTATCTCGGTTTGCGGCAAACGCAAGGCACAATCCGCACCCACGCACCGGACTGGCAGCCTTGGCTGAAATTCTTTTTACGCGCTTTGCATCAGCAAATGAAACGCCTGGCCGCCAAGGTAGAGCGTGAAAAGCTGATGATTGCGGCTCTGCCCGAGCTGGCTGTGCAAATTCTCGACCATGCCCGTAACCACGGACGGGTGACGATTGGTGACATGATTCGACTGACCGGCGTTAGCCGCAACACGCTGAAAGAACATTTCCGCAAACTGGTGGAGAACGGCCATATTGTCCGGCATGGAAACGGCAAGGGCTCATGGTATGCTTTGCCATGATTCAACGAAATAGGGTGAACTTAAACAAACGACAGAAATGTTTCATAGGATTTTGAGCGGTAACAAGGTGTAAACTTCCGGTGTATTGCCGCGCTCCTCTTACTGCCGTTGTTGCAATATTCAAAAACATGCGATTACTATTAGCCGTTTATCAAGTTGTTACACAATCATCAGGTTTATGATATGAGTTTACATACAAATTTGCAGGGGCGACTTAGAAATACACATTTGCCAAAAAGTCATGGATTGCTACCTGTTTTTGAAACTGTCGTAAATTCAATCCATTCTTTAGAAGAAAGGGGTAATTTAACAACTACAGGGCAAATCATTCTAAAAATTCAAATGGATTCTCAATTATCACCCTTAGATGAAGACGCTCATCCCAAGGATATAGAAGGCTTTATTGTTGAAGATAATGGGATTGGATTCAACGATGCTAATATGCAGTCTTTTGAGACACTGGACTCTGACCATAAAATAGACAAAGGCTGTAGAGGTGTTGGGCGACTACTTTGGCTAAAAGCTTTCAATCATATCAAAATTAATAGTTGTTTTCAGGATTCACAAAATAACATCAAAAATCGCACAATCACATTTGATGCCAAAAGTGGGATCAATTTACTTCCGGAAACAGAAAGTACGAACAGTGATATAAAGACTTACGTTCACTTGCAGGGATTTGATAATAAATACAGTGCAGCCACACCAAAAAACATTGATTCTATTGCCCGTGCTTTGCTTGAGCATTGTTTATGGTATTTCGTTAGACCAGAGGGCGTCCCTTTAATCAAAGTCCAAGATTGCAATGAAATTATTAGTCTAAACAGCCTATATGATACCTATATGCATGAATCAGCATATGGAGAGACGATAACAATAAAAGAACATGACTTTATTCTAACCCATATCAAGTTTCGAGCTTCTTCTAGTAAGAAACATTGCTTATCGTTATGCGCTGCCAGCCGGTTAGTAAAAGAAGAAGCAATTAGCAAAATTCCCGGATTGCATGGAAAAATTTCAGATAAAAACGGAGAGTTTATATACAGTTGTTATGTTTCTTCTGCTTACTTAGATGACAGAGTTCGGGCAGAACGTACCGCATTTGATATTGCTGAAGATGTTGATGATATTTTTTCAAGCACAGAAATCTCATTAAAAGACATTCGTGATCGGGTGCTTGAAAGGTCAAAAGAATATTTAAAAGAATACCTTGAAGAAAATATAGCAGCCGGAAAAAATCGAGTTGACAAGTTTGTTTCTGAAAAAGCTCCTCGCTATCGGCCAATACTTTCACATATCAGAACAGAAGAATTGGCGATTGATCCTAATATTTCTGACAAAGATTTGGAACTATACCTCCACAAACATCTTGCTGAAGTTGAGAGGGGTATGCTTGAGCAAGGGCATGAAATTATGGCAAATTTTGATGGTGATGTTGATGATTATCATGAGCGACTGAATCAATACCTTCGAACCGCAGAAGATATAAAAAAGTCCGATCTTGCTAACTATGTATCACATCGCCGGGTCATAATTGAACTGCTTGAGAAGTCGATCCAGAGAACAAAAACGGGCGGGTATGCTAGAGAAGATTTGATTCATGAACTAATAATGCCCATGAGAAAGGACTCGAATGAGGTGTTGCAGGATTCGTATAACTTGTGGCTCGTTGATGAGCGGCTAGCATTTCATAATTATCTGGCTTCAGATAAGACATTAAATGCAATGCCAATTACAGGAGACCGTTCAAATAAAGAGCCCGATCTTTGCGCCCTGAATATTAGCGATAATCCAATTCTTGTTTCTGAAAAACAGACGCTCCCGTTAGCATCGATAACAGTCATTGAAATCAAACGCCCAATGCGAAATGACGCTAAATCAGGTGAAGAGACAGACCCTATCGAACAGGCTCTAGGGTATTTAAACAGAATAAGAAAAGGAAAAGTAACAACTGCTAATGGTAGGCCTATTCCTAATTCAGAAGATATACCGGGTTTTTGTTATGTAATTTGTGATTTAACCAGATCAATAGTTGAGCGATGTGAATTTTTTGATCTGACCGTCACAAGCGATCATATGGGATACTTTGGTTTCCATAAACAATACAAAGCGTATATAGAAGTCATTTCCTATGATAAGTTAGTCAATACAGCTAAAGAACGTAATCGATCTTTCTTTGACAAACTCGGCTTACCGACGACTTGAGTAGTGCGTAGATGGGCTAAACAATTTGCAGAGCTCATCAATCGCGAACGATTGGCTTCGTTCCTCAACCTATCCTTTAAGCTGAAAGCCAAAATGACCGCTTAGACTGAACTGCAAATACAGCAAATGAAGCATGAACGTGATGTTGAAGTGACCATCAAGAACTTGTGTGTGACGTATGGGCTATCTAAGGTGAGTGTGTATCGTATTTTAGGTGGTAATAGTTAAAGGGTGGCGAAGACAACGACCTTATCTGACCCTTACTCGGCTTTTCAATGTATTACCTGATAATCAATGGCCGCTACAGTTAGCAATTAGGAGTTGGCGTAATTTTTCGTACCGTTTGACCTAAAATCCCGTATTGTACTAGATGGACTTTTAATCGTTAGGAAAAACATGTCAGAAGAACAGCGCCGCCAATTACAACAACAGCTTTGGAATATCGCCAACACCTTGCGCGGCAAGATGGGTGCCGATGAATTTAGAGATTACATTCTCGGTTTTATCTTTTACAAATACCTGTCAGAAAAAATACAGCGTTACGCGGATTCAATGCTTGAAGAAGATGGCCTTAAATTTGCGGGGCTGGATGAAAACAGTGAGGAAGGCGCTGAAGTGATAGAAGCAGTTAAAGACGCCACCGTTAAGGAACTGGGTTATTTCTTAAAGCCCTCGGAACTATTCCATGCCATCGCCATGAAAGGCAATAATCAGGCAGATACGCATTCACAAGGCGAAGGCTATAACTTCATCCTGCCAGACCTCACCAGAATATTAAAAAACATTGAGCAAAGCACACTGGGCACCGACAGCGCGGATGACTTTAATAATTTATTCGAAGACCTGGACTTAACGTCATCAAAACTAGGCAACACTGAAAAAGCAAAAAATGAACTGGTCACCAAGGTATTGATACACCTTGACCAGATAGACTTCAACTTAAGCGATGCCACCGCCGATGTGCTGGGCGATGCTTACGAATATCTGATTGGCGAATTTGCCAGTGGCGCAGGTAAAAAAGCCGGTGAATTTTACACCCCGCAGCCGGTATCAATCCTGTTAGCCAAATTGGTAACCAGCCAGAATAAAAACCTTAAAAATGTCTATGACCCCACCTGTGGAAGTGGCTCGTTATTGTTGCGGGTAAAACGGGAAGCCGCGCAAGATTACAAAATCAAGATATACGGGCAGGAACTCAACCGCACCACTTACAATCTGGCACGGATGAACATGATTCTGCATGGTGTTCATTATGCGGATTTTGATATACGCCAAGAAAACACCTTAGAGCATCCACAGCACCGCGATTTACGCTTTGATGCTATTGTCGCCAATCCTCCGTTTTCTGCCCATTGGGGCGCTAACCCGCTGTTTATGAGTGATGACCGCTTTAGTGTCTATGGCAGACTCGCGCCCGGCACCAAAGCAGACATGGCCTTTGTTCAGCACATGGTTTACCAACTGGCGGACGATGGCATTATGGCCTGTGTGTTACCGCATGGCGTGTTATTTCGCGGCGCGGCAGAAGGGCATATACGCCAGTACCTGATTGAACAACTCAATTGCCTGGATGCCGTGATTGGCTTACCGGCCAATATTTTTTATGGCACCAGTATTCCCACTTGCGTACTGGTATTTAAAAAATGCCGTAAAAATCCCGATGATATTTTGTTTATTGATGCCAGCCAACACTTTGAAAAAGTCAAAACCCAAAACAAGCTGTTGCCTGAACATATTGAAACAATTGTTTTGGCTTATAGTAATCGCAGCAATGAACCTAAATACAGCCATGTTGCCTCGTTAGCTGACATTAAAGTCAACGACTACAATCTGAACATTCCCCGTTATGTTGATACCTTTGAAGCCGAAGACGCAATTGATTTAAACGCGATTGCCACGCAATTGACTGAACTGGAACAAACCAGTAAAAGCACCGATGCCACCATTGCCGCGTTTTGTTTGGAATTGGGCATTAAGCCGCCGTTTACAGTACAGGGTGGAAGTGTATGAATACGCCAGGCTTACGGTTTAAAGATGATAACGGGCGGGATTTTCCTGATTGGGAGGAGAAGAAAGTTAAAAATGTTCTGGAAAGGTATTCACAGTCCGTTGATGTCTACCCAGAAAGCTTTTATCAGGAAATCGGTATCAGGTCTCATGGCAAAGGTATTTTCCATAAACAACCTTTGCCAGGATATAAATTGGGTAACAAAAGGGTTTTTTGGGTCAAAGAGGAAGCCTTAGTATTTAATATTGTTTTTGCATGGGAGCAGGCAGTTGCAAAGGTCACCCATAAAGAAAAAGGCATGATTGCATCACACCGTTTTCCTATGTATATCGCAAAAGAAGGTTTGGTTTCTGTTGATTTCGTGCTGGAATTTTTTCTGACAAAAACGGGAAAGATTTTGCTTAGCTTGGCTTCACCTGGAGGGGCTGGAAGAAACAAGACCTTGGGTCAAAAAGAATTTGAAAATTTGAATATAAAACTTCCAGTATTAAAAGAACAAACCAAAGTCGCCAATTTTCTGACAGCTGTTGATGAAAAGATTACTCAACTTACAAAAAAATGTGATTTGTTAGCTCAATACAAAAATGGCGTTATGCAACATATTTTTAGCCAACAACTTCGTTTTAAGGATGATGCTGGGCAAGATTTTCCTGATTGGGAAGAAATTCATTTGGGTGGAGTGTTGAAAGAGCACAAAACACGTAATTTAAAAAATGATGTTAAGGAAGTTTTTTCTGTTGCTAAAAATAAAGGCGTTATAAATCAAATTGAACACTTAGGTCGTTCTTATGCATCCAAAGAAACGTCTAACTACAAAGTGGTTTTCCCAAATGATGTGATATATACCAAAAGCCCGACAAGTAATTTTCCATTAGGCATAATAAAGCAAAATAAACTTGAAAGAACTGGCATTGTTTCTGTTCTTTATGGGGTATTCACACCAACAAATAAAGAATTAGGATTATTATTAGACTATTACTTCTTCAATTGGAAAAACACATATAACTATTTAAATCCGTTAGCAAAAAAAGGTGCAAAAAACACAATAAATGTTAGTAATGATGATTTTTTAAATGGAGTAGCAATAAATTTACCGTCATCAATCAAAGAACAAATCAAAATCACCAATTTCCTTACTGCCATCGATGAAAAAATCACCCACACTCAAACCCAACTCAAAGCTGTGAAGCAGTATAAACAAGGCTTGTTACAGCAACTATTTGTTTAAATCATAGGAAACTATTATGCAAATCACAATTAACATCCCTGATAATTTACCACCCGCCATTGTCCAGAAACAAATAAGCGAATTTGAGGAAAAACTAAATCGCTTAACGCCAAACCCTAAAGAACAAAAACAACAGGCGATGATGCAACTGATAAAAAAGTGCGCGAGTTTGCCAACGCTTGACGAACGCACCCCTGACGAAATTTTAGGCTACGCTGAGAATGCTATGGGGCTGTGGGGAGATAAGTAGTGGTTGTTGATTCTTCCGTTTTGATTGCCATTCTATTAGCCGAACCCGAAGCAGAAGACTATGCAAAACGGCTGGTTGATACAGATGATATTTACATCAGTGCGGTAAGCATTGTTGAATCATCCATGGTGATTGAATATAAAAAAGGCGAGCAGGGAGCAAACCAATACGATGAGCTTTTAAAAATTATTGTCCCGACGATTGTCGCTTTTGATAGCGAACAAGCTAAATTGGCTCGTGCCGCTTGGCGACAATACGGTAAAGGTCGGCATCCTGCAAAACTAAATTTTGGTGACTGTTGTAGTTATGCGGTTGCTAAATATCTCAACAAGCCATTATTGTTTAAAGGTGATGATTTTTCTAAAACTGATTTAATACAAGCATGACCCAATCCGAATACGCCTTGGAAGAAGCCCTGATTGCCCAGCTTAAAGGCATGGAATACAGCACTGTGCGTATTGAGTGTGAAGCCGATATGCTGGCTAATTTAAAGCGACAGTTAGAAATCCATAACCAGGATATTACCCTCACCCAGACTGAATTTGAGCGTCTACTTAATCACCTGAATACTGGCAGCGTCTTTGAGCGGGCTAAAGTATTGCGCGATAAGTTTGCTTTAAAACGCGACAATGACGACACGGTTTATATCAGTTTTTTAAATTGTGATGAGTGGTGCATGAATGAGTTTCAAGTTACGCACCAGGTGACCATGGAAGGCAATCGCAAAAACCGTTATGACGTGACGCTGTTAATCAACGGCCTGCCGCTGGTGCAGATTGAGCTTAAACGGCGCGGTGCCGAGTTGAAAGTGGCGTTTCATCAGGTCAACCGTTACCAGCATGATTCTTATGATGCGGGTGCCGGCTTATTTCAGTATGTGCAGTTGTTTATTATCAGCAATGGGGTGAATACCAAGTATTTCTCCAATAACCTCAAGCAATCATTCAAGCAAACCTTTTTCTGGACGGATAAGGAGAATAACCGGCTATCGGACTTACACGAATTTACGGCGGAATTTTTAAAACCTTGCCATATCGCCAAGATGGTCACCCATTACACCGTCATCAATGAAACCAGCAAATGCTTGATGATACTGCGGCCTTATCAGTTTTACGCGACTGAGGCGTTAGTGGATAGGGTTAAAAATAGCATGGATAACGCTTATATCTGGCACACCACCGGTTCCGGTAAAACGCTGACCTCGTTTAAAGCCAGCCAGATTATTATGCGTATGTCCAAGGTGCATAAGGTGTTGTTTGTGGTTGACCGCAAAGACCTGGACTTTCAGACCGCCAATGAATTTAATGCCTTCTGTAAAGGCAGTGTGGACAGCACCACCAATACGCATAAGCTGGTAGCGCAATTGACGGACGACAGCACCAAGCTGATTGTGACCACGATCCAGAAACTCAATAACGCGATTATGAAAGAGCGTTATGTTGGCAAGATTGAACACCTGCAAGAAAAAAAGTTTGTGTTTATTTTTGATGAATGCCACCGCAGCCAGTTTGGTGAAACCCACCAGAACATCAAGAAATTCTTTAACAACGCGCAAATGTTCGGCTTTACCGGCACGCCTATTTTTGCCGATAACGCCTTCGGTTCCATAGGCAACCAACAAACCACCGCCTCACTGTTTGGGGACTGCCTGCATAAATATGTGATTGTCGATGCCATCCGTGATGAAAACGTGCTGCGCTTTGCGGTGGAGTATGTCGGCCGGTATAAACGCAAAGACAGCGCCAATGAGCTGGATATTGACGTAGAGGCGATTGATACCAAGGAACTACTGGAAAGTCCGTATCGCCTGGGTAAGATTACCGATTACATTCTGACCCACCACCGGCAAAAAACCAAAACCCCTGATTTTACCGCGATGTTTTGCGTGAGCAGTGTCGCCACGCTGATTAAGTATTATGAGCTGTTTAAGCTCCAGCAAGCAGACGCTATACGCCCGTTAAAGATTGCCACTATTTTTAGTTATGCGGCCAATGAAGAAGACTCGGAAGCAAATGGTTTAATCAGCGGCTTGATACCCGAAGAATCGCCGGATTTACCCACCGGTGCGCGTATCAATCAATCCAGCCGTGACAAGCTGGATGAATTTATTGCCGACTATAACGTGCTGTTTGGCACCAAATACAGCACGAAAGACAGTCAAACGTTTTATAACTATTACCAGGACATTGCCAAGCGGGTGCGCAGCGGTCAGATTGATATATTGCTGGTAGTGAATATGTTTTTAACCGGGTTTGATAGTCCGCGTCTTAATACCATGTATGTGGATAAAAACCTGAAGTTTCACGGCTTGATACAGGCGTTTTCTCGCACTAACCGCAATTTGAATGAGAAAAAATCGCAGGGGAATATTGTCTGCTTTCGTAATTTGAAAGGCGCAACCGATGAAGCCATTGCTTTATTTTCCAACAAAGACGCCAAAGAAACGGTGTTGGTCGCACCGTATGAAGAGTATGTAAAAGAGTTTAACAACGCCGTTGAAGAGTTACTGGCAATTGCCCCCACGGTACAAAGTGTCGATAACTTGCCCAGCGAAAAAGAACAACTGGCGTTTGTGATCCGCTTTAGGGAGTTATTGCGCGTTAAAAATATTCTGACCACGTTTGCCGATTTTGATGAGGCTGATTTGAGTTTACCCGCGCAGACCTTTGAAGACTACAAATCCAAGTATCTGGATGTGCATGACAAAGTTAAGAACGACCAGGGCAAAGACAAAACCTCGATCTTGGAGGATGTGGATTTTGAGTTAAGCCTGATTCACCGTGATGAGATTAACGTGGCTTACATCCTCAATCTGTTAATGACCTTAAGTAAAATGGCCCCCGAAGACCGGGCGAAACGTCAAAAAGAAATTGTTGATATAGTGGCGGGTGAAATGCAGTTACGCAGCAAGAAATTACTCATTCAGACCTTTATTGACGAGAACCTGCCCAACATTAAACCCACTGACAACGTCATTGCAGCGTTTGAATCTTTCTGGGCGGACAACAAACAAAAAGCTTTTAGCGCCTTATGCGCGGAAGAACAGATTGTACCCGAGCAACTTGAGAAGCTGTTAAATGATTATACCTTTGCCAACCGCCTACCCCGCGAGCAAGAGATTGTCAGCGCACTCAGCTTTAAACCGAAGATACTGCAACGTAAGTCTATTATTGAACGGGTGGGTGATAAGATTAAGGCGTTTATTGATACGTTTATTGAAGGGATGGGGGGGAGTGTTTGATAGGTATCGTAGCCCAGTTGCAGAGCACGGGCCAAGTCAGTAGTAAGCGTGGTTTTACCAACTCCACCCTGTAAAATTTGCTAGTTTTTACTAGAAAAAAGCGACTAAATTTAACCATAAATCTTTGCTATATTATTGTTTTTAAAGTATCTGCTGCCTTAATTGACTGGAAAAACCGACGCTGACAGCGTAAAAAATACGGAGTTTTTTCACAATTCAGACCTAAATAATAACTTGTTATGTTTCAATATTCACCACACCCACCAATAGGAAATAACCGATGGTTGATTTCAAAAAAAGACTGAAGAACAAATTTGTTCCGAAGAAAGTTAATCCGGTGGAAATTTATGATTCACTTGATCGTCGGAGTGAGGCTGGGCCACTAAGACCTTCCCAAGAAAAAATTCTTGAGGAATGGTTTTCAGAGCGGAAAGAACGAAGTAACAACATAATCAAGCTTCATACTGGAGAAGGGAAAACTCTTATTGGTCTTCTTATATTGCAGTCAAAGATAAACTCTGGTGAAGGTCCATGTTTGTATGTATGTCCAAACAAGTATCTCGCTGAACAGGTTCGGCAAGAGGCGCAAAAATTCGGTATTCCACAGGCCGATATTTCAAAAAACAACGAGCTTCCAGATGATTTCCTCCTTGGAATCAAAATGCTGATTACGCATGTACAGAAGGTTTTCAATGGAAGAACCATATTTAGACTAAACAATCAGTCTGTAGAAGTTGGAGCTGTAATAATTGACGACTCACATGCTTGCATAGATTCGATAAAAGATGCGCTTACCATTAAAGTACCCAAAGATCACGCCCTATACAATAAAGCGATGACATTGTTTAGTGAAGATGTAAGGGATCAAGGTGAGGGAAGCTTTTTAGAAATAGAGTGTGGCGATTACAACACAATGCTCCCAATCCCGTACTGGAGTTGGTTCGAAAAGCGGAATGAAATCACACAGGCTATTATTGATAGCCGTGATGATAAGGAAATCAAGTTTGTTTGGCCCGTAATTAAAGATCAAATCGCCAACTGCCAAGCATTTATTTCAGGAAATGTATTGGAAATATCCCCATCACTGATGCCAATAGATTGCTTTGGTTCTTTTAGCAGAGCCAAACATCGTGTATTGATGTCCGCAACGACTCAGGATGATTCTTTCTTCATAAAGGGACTTGGGTTCGATATTACTTCGGTCACAACGCCCCTTACAAATAAGGAGCAAAAATGGTCTGGTGAAAAAATGATCTTAATCCCAGCATTGATCAACGAGAGCCTTGATCGCGACACTGTGATTAATTGGCTGGCCAAGCCTAATACAAAGCAGCAGTTTGGGATTGTCGTCTTGACTCCCAGTTTTAGCAAAAATAAACAATATGAAAAAATCGGTGCCGTAGTTGCTACTACGGTGGACATATTCGACAAAGTAAAGCAATTAAAAGATGGTCATTACGGAGAAACTGTCGTTTTTGTAAACCGATATGATGGAATTGATCTGCCTGATAATTCGTGCCGAATACTGATACTTGACTCAAAGCCGTTTTTTGACTCATTGTTGGATCGCTACGAGGAAGACTGTCGATCTAATAGCGATATTATAAATATTCGGATTGCACAAAAGGTTGAACAAGGCTTGGGGCGTAGTGTAAGAGGTGAAAAAGACTACAGCATTATTGTTCTTGTTGGCGGCGATTTGGTTAAGTTTGCAAAAAGTCCTATAACGAGCAAATATTTTTCAAGCCAAACTCGGAAGCAAATCGAAATAGGTATGCAGGTGGCCGAATTTGCTAATGAGGATGCGAACGAAGAAGACCCATATAAAGTGTTAATAGGTCTGATGAATCAAGCTTTGGCGAGAGATGAAGGATGGAAAGAATACTATATTGAAGAAATGGAGAAAATTGAAGATGATATAAAAAGGGAAAGTGTTCACGACATTTTGCAGAAAGAGTATCAAGCAGAAAGGTATTTTGCTATGGAGGATTTTGATAGAGCGTGCAAGATCGCGCAAGAACTATGCGACAAATTTGCGGACGATAAACTTGAGCGAGGCTGGTATTTACAGCAGCTCGCACGCTTTAAATATCGCAGTAGTAAAACTGAATCTAATCAAATCCAGAAAACTGCATTTCAAAATAACCAACAATTATTGAAGCCTAAAGAAGGTATAAATTATGCGAAAATCGAGTTTATTAACGAAAATGCGTATTCCAGTGAAAGTTGCCACCCAGTCCACGGGAAAGCTGCCACCTAAACCGGTGAAAGCTGCCACCCCATCGGAGAGGAGCGACGCGGGAGGTTTATTTTTACTCTATCTCGTTAGTTGTCGTCAAATTCGCTTGCTGTTTTCTGAGTGAATCGCCTTCTAATTTTATTTTATAAGCGTTGTGTACCAAGCGATCCATAATGGCATCGGCCAGTGTTGAGTCGCCAATGCTGGCATGCCATTGATCCAGCGGCAGTTGGCTGGTAACAATGGTTGAGCGCGAGCCGTGCCGGTCTTCGAGTATTTCCAGCAGATCACGTCGTTGTTCCGCCGATAGCTTTGCCAAGCCCCAATCATCCAATAACAAAACATCCGTTTTGCCTAAGCGATTAAGGAGTTTGCTATAACTGCCATCCCCTTTAGCCAGCGGCAGCTCCTGGAATAACCGCGGCAAACGCTGATAGATGGCGGTGTAACCTTCTCGACAGGCTTTTTGCGCCAAGGCGCAGGCAATCCAGGATTTACCGACACCCGTAGGTCCCGTGATCAGGACATTAAGATGTTTTTTAATCCACTGGCAATCCTGTAAGCTCTGTAATAGCGCTTTATCGAGTCCTCTATCGGCCTGATAGTTAACATCTTCCAGACAGGCATTTTGCTTAAGTTTGGCCTGTAGCAATCGATTTTTAAGGCGCCGGTCAAGACGATCTGTCATTTCTCTATCAACCAATAAACCCAAGCGTTCTTCAAAGCTCATTTGGTCAATAGCGGGATGTTGTTCCTGATTGAGTAACCCCTGCGTATTCTGATTAATTTGAACAGTGATTCTTGCCGAACTTGAACACCTAAAACCTAACGCATCGGTGGAAATGAGTTTTTACTCTAAGTGTTCAACTTGGGTCAAGGAATTCATTTTTTTTCGCATATTTTCTCCTTGTAAATTCATCCGGTGGGCGTTGTGCATCAGCCGATCCAAAATAGCATCGGCTAAGGTATTATCACCAATAACGTCATACCATTGTTCGGTCGGTAGCTGACTGATCATGATGGTTGCGGATTGTTGATAGCGATCATCCATTATTTCCAGAAAGTCATTTCGGGTGGCGGCATTTAAAGGCTCTAATCCCCAATCATCAATGATTAGCAAATTCAGACTGGCGATGGCTTTTAGCAATTTACTGTAACTGCCATCCGCCTTGGCCTGTGTCAATGCGAGTATGAGGCGCGGAAGCCGGTAATATCTGACGCTGTAACCTTTCAGACAGGCTTGATGGCCGAGTGCGCAAGCGATATAGGTTTTGCCTGTTCCGCAGGGGCCAGTTAACAACAGGTTCTGGGCTTTTTTTAACCA
>CANNLO010000068.1 GCA_947505055.1 Methylococcaceae bacterium
GCAGGCTGTAGCGGTTGTGGATGTAATTAGCGAGGCGCAATTCAGAACGGAGCTTGCACTAAAGTTGATATTATTAGTGTTCGCCGAGCTATGAGAGAGTTGCTAATAATAAAAAAGGTAGCACTTATGGAATTGCTATTGGCGTTGTAGCGGTTTTGGTTAAATTGCTATGAGCGATTTTAATCGAGCTAAAAATTTTGGCAAACTACAGGCATAATTCATATTTATGTCTGCTTTTTTATAAAGCATTAATTGTTAAATACAAAAAAAGGAGGCGTAATGCCCCCTTTCGCTTCAAGTAGAAGTAATCAATCGCTGGTTAGATTATCTTTAACAACTTTTGGGGTAATAAACATCAACAATTCTCTTTTGGTCTTACTAACTGTTGAATCGTTAAATAAAAACCCAATGCCAGGTAAATCAGAGAAAAACGGAATTTTATTTTTCGTATTTATTTCAGTTCCGTCATAAACCCCTCCTAAAACAATCGTTTCTCCATCCTCGACAAGTACTGAAGTTTTAATCTGTCTTTTATCAATGGCGGGATTACCCCCTACAGGAGTACCAGTTGCGCTTTCAGCATCTTTTTTAATAAGCAAATTCATGATCACCGAACCATTGGGAGTAATTTGCGGCGTTACGTTTAATTCAAGAGTGGCATCTATATAAGTCACTGTTGGAGGCGAATTTACCGTGCCTGGCGTAGTGACTGGAATCTGAACACCTTGAGTCATTACTGCGGTACAACGATCCATAGTCATTATCCTAGGATTAGAGAGTGTTTCACTTTTCCCCTCAGATTGCAGGGCCTGTAGCTCAAGATTCAAGACATAATCAGCTCCTTTGGCCAGCGTCATACCTAATGCGCCATAGGGAGAAGCAGCTGCCGCCTTAGTCCCTAAATCAACTAGCCGATCAGTCGTTGTAACTGTACCACTTGCCGGGTCGCTTCGAGTTCCATTCCCACCGAACCCTATTGTCTTACCATCTCCTGCACTAGTTTTATAAGCCCCACCAAATCTTACTCCTAAATTTTCAGCAAATGTATCATCGGCAATAACAACCCTCGCCTCAATCATGACCTGACGCACGGGTACATCAAGCTTACGTACCAATTTCCTGATATCTTCCAAGCGCTTGCCCGTCTCGCGAACAATCATGGTATTGGTTCTGGCATCGACTACCACCGAGCCACGAGCGGATAACAAGCCAAATTTATCACCACCTGCTGCTGAACCACCGGTACCCTGAGCTTGTGCGGCTTGCTGGCCACCCATTGCCGCGCCACCGGTTGCACTGGCTGAGGCACCGCTAGAACCTGACGCTCCCGTTGTGCCGGTCACACCGCAAGTCCCAAAAATACCACTAGACATACCATTCAACAAATTACTAAAGTCCTGCGCCTTGGCGTAATTGATTTTAATGTACTCAGTTACCAGCGGATCCAGTTGCTCAACGACTTTAGCGGTTTCTTCCTGTTTCTTTTTGTAGTCTTTTATTTTATCCAAGGGCGAAATCAAGGTGACGTTGCCGGTTTCATACTTGCCCAATTCCTTGGTCATCATGATAAAGTCCAAAGCCTCATCCCAGGGCACATCGTCCAGTTTTAAAGTAATAGTACCGGTTACATCATCGCCGGCGACCACATTTTGACCAGTAAACTCTGCTAAAATCGCGATTACGCTACGTACTTCAATACCCTGAAAATTAAGCGATAAGCGGTCGCCGGTGTATTTGGTACGCGATCTGTCCAGCGCGTCTTTTTCTTCATTGCTTAACGGTCTAAACTCGATAGTCAATAAACCATCAGCCTGAAACACCGAATAATCGTAAAGATCGTTTTGCGTGGCTACGGTAATGGTGGTTTCCTGACGGGTCGAAACGGTATCGATAAACTTAACCGGCGTCGCAAATTCGGAAACGTCCAGACGTTTAGCCAAGCTTTCCGGCAAACGGGTATTTAAAAAGCTGACCACGACTTTGCCGTCGACTTTTTTGGAATTAACCATGGTGTTGGGTTTGGCCAAAGAAACCAGGATGCGGCCTTCACCTTTATCGCCACGCTTAAAATCAAAACCGCTGATGTCTTGGGCGGGCACTAGCGCGGCCAGCTTGGCATTGGTTTTTATAGGTGCAGTTGAGGCGATTTGCGGTAACGGTTTAACATCAAGGGGTTTTAAGTCCGCCGGGATTGCAGTTTTGGCGCGCGTCAAGGTAAGCAGAACTTTATTGCCCACAATCTTGGTTTCAAACGGCGTTGCTTCAATCAGGTTGACCACTATTCGAAGCCGGTCGGCGGTTTCAACAACAAACACACTGCTGGCAGCCCCTTGATTGATCGAGTACATTTTTTTAGGCAAAGTGCTTTTTACGCCAGCAAAATCCAAAGCGATACGCGCGGGGTTATCGGTTTTGAATATTTTGGGCGCGACCGCTGCACCGGTCATTTGCAGTTCAATTTGCAGTTTGTCGCCTGACTGTGAGGCAAAATCAATCGCAGATATTGCCAGATCCTCGGCTAGTACCGGGGCACTTTGGAAGATTAATAAGCTTAACCCCAAGACCAAGTGCTTAAAGAGTGAGGGTGGGTTTATAGTTTGCAACTTTTCGCATTTCTCCAGCAGGAGAGGAAGCCAGGTTAGGTTTATTTTAAGGTTGTGGGTGTTTAGCATAACGGCACCTTGTGTATTGTTCATGTTCTATCCTCGAAATTACTCTGCCAACATTATGGAAGTGGGTTGTTCGCGCCACGTCCCCGGCTTGTCGGAGACTATTTCCATTAATTCAATTTTGTCGCTGACTATCCGTATAATTTTTCCGTAATTTTTACCCATATAATTTCCAACCTTAACGCGATAAACGGTGCCGTCACTGGCTTTTATCAATCCCCACAATCCCGACTTCATATTTACCGTTCCTACCATTCTGAGTCCATCCAAAGGAAAACTCTCCAATTCTTCTTTGCGCCGGTTAAAATCGGGCTTGATGCCGCTACCGGTTGAGGTATCTATGCCTTGTGTCTGCTCAGGTTGCTCTAGTGCTTTAAACGGATCGCGGAGATTTTCCGGTTTAAATATAAACGGTTCAACCAATTTCATTTCAGGCAAGGGCTTAATCGGTTCTTTAGGTTTTCGTTTAACTTCGGCGAGATAGCGGTTCAAGTCGGAAAAATCATCATTACCGCAGCCGGCCAGTAATGCCATAAGCACAACACAGCCCAGTTGCAGACTTACGCGTGTATTAAAATGCAGCGGAGATTCAAGTCGCATGGAGCGACTAAAATTATTCCTGTATGAGGACAAAATTTTAGAGTAGTCCATTATTTTTGCCCCCGTCTCTTTTTAGCGACGGCTGTGGTTGCTTCATCGCCGCCTTCATTATAGGTTTTTACCAAAGCCGTCATTTTCATTTTTCCGGACTTATCTTCTTTGCCTTGGGGCGCTATATTGACATCATGGACCGTAACAATTCGTGGCAGGGAGGCTAAGCCGCTGACAAATAGTGCCAATTCATCGTATCTGCCCAACACTTCAATATTGATAGGTAGCTCCGAGTAAAAGTCCTTACGAACCGGCGCTCCCGGCTTGAACAATCTGAATTCCAGGCCGCTGGCCAGACCGGTTTGGGAAATATCAATCAACAGACTTGCAACTTCCTCTTGGGTAGGCATTTGTCGAATCATGTCTTCCAGTTGAGTTTCAATTTGGGTCAGTTGATTCTCGTAGTCCGGGAGGTTGATTGATTTTTTCTGCTTTACTTCAAAGGTTTGCTTCAATTCTGTTTCTTTGGCTTTGGATAAATCAAGCTCTGCCAGTTGGCCAAGCGTATCAAAATACACGCCGGCTCCAAATACCAAAGCGCATATTACAGAGATAGTTGCAGCTTGAATGGGTAAGGGCCACGCGCCGGCCTGATTAGGATCCCAATTGATTTCTGATAAATTCATTATTTACCCCCGGCTGCTTGTTTAGTTTTATTACCCTGTTTTGTGCGCATCGTAAAATCGCTAAGTTGCTCGGGATTTACTTTGTTAGTCGATTGAATAACATCAAGGGTTGGCACTTTAAACCAGACTGAAGCTTCAATGGCTCTCATGAACGCCGAAATACGCGCATTCGATTGCGATTTACCCTCAAAGGTAAGGTCGCTACCTATCTGGATAAATTTGGTCAGAAACACGCCGTCTGGAGTAACCCTAGGCAACTCGTCAAACAAATGTACAATTTCCGGGCGACTTTCCTGTAGATTGTGAATCAGATCAATTTTGGTTAACAATTTTGCCTTCTGTTCCTCAATGGTTTTTATTTGGGCGATTTTTATATCCAGCAAGGCTATTTCGTCCTGAATTATTTTGTTTCTTTGTTCCTGATATGCTTTGAGGCCTTCAATATATAAATGAACACCGCCAAAAATAAGGGCGGTAAATAATAAAGCCACACCTATGGCATTGACAAAATCTTGTTGTTTTTTTGCCCGAAGTTCTTCACGCCAGGGGAGTAAATTGATTCTTGCCATTAGTCAAAACTCCTCATGGCCAAGCCACAAGCAATCATCATTGAGGATGCGTCATTACTCAAAGCCTGCGGTCTTACTTTATTGGACAAGGACATGTTAATGAAAGGGTTGGCTATCACAACAGGTACATTCACTGCGTTTTGAGTCAGTTTATCTATTCCGGCTATCGAGGCACAGCCTCCAGCCAAAATAAGGCTATCGATACGTCTATTGGCGGCGGAGGAAATAAAGAACTGAATTGACCTTTGAACCTGCTGAACCATTGATCTCTTAAAAGGCTCAAGCACATCACTGGCATAATTGTCCGGCAAACCACCCAGTTTTTTTGCCATGCCTGCCTCTTCATAGGTCAAACCATAGCGCCGTTGAATTTCCTCGGTCAACTGTTTACCACCAAAACTCTGTTCTCTTGTATAGATGGCGCGAGAATTATACAGAACATTTAAGGTGGTCATGGTTGCCCCGACATCTACAATGGCAACGGTCTGACCTTCCAGCGCTTCGGGTAATTGATCGATCAGCAGGGAAAAAGCATTTTCCATTGCAAAAGCTTCAACATCGACGATTTTGGTTTTTATACCTGCTTTAGTCAGGGCTTCAACACGATCAAGGATAATTTCTTTTCTTGATGCCGCGAGTAGGACGTCGACCATTTCAGGATTGTTTTCATTTTCACCGATGACTTCAAAATCAAAATTGACCTCATCCAATGAATAGGGCACGTACTGGTCTGCTTCGATCATGATTTGTTCTTCCATTTCATCATCAGGCATACCTGCAGGCATAGGTATAACCTTGGTCATCACTGACGACCCTGCAACAGCTACTGAAGCTTGCCTCAATTTTGAACCGGAATGTTTTAAAGCGATTTTTAATGAATCCGCTATAACATCAATATTTGCAATATTTTTATCTATGACTGCGTCTTGCGGCAAAGGTGTTACCGCATAACTTTCAACTCGATAACGCGCGCCAACTTTACTCAATTCGAGTATTTTAATTGCTGCCGTACTGATATCGATACCAAGAACAGCACTTTGCTTTTTCCTAAACCAACTCATGAATTAATCCTTGAGAAACTTGATGAACATTGTTAAATGTACCGACTGATTTGCCTGATTTTCGATAGCTTTCCAAGGAAATTAATTCAGCTTTTATTTTCTGCATAATGGATATTAATAATGGTTAATAACCCAGGAAAAAGGATTTTAAGTAAGAGGTTCTTAAAGCAACGAATAGATTTTCGGCTAAAGTTGTTCCTGCAAAAAATGTAAATGCCCAAGGTTGAATGCAGTAAATTGCATTGAAAAAAATTTCCCATGCAGTTGCTGGTAACAATCAATCGTCATAAAAACGTATTTACAGGCGAAAGTATAGTAGCCTTTTTTATTTTGATGCTTAAAATGTTTGTTTTATTTGTCTGAACTGTTGTTTTTTATCTACAGTGCTTCTTATCATTACATTGTTATCTTGGATCACTTGTGGCTGGAATTTTAAAATGGTTGGCAATTTGTTTTATGACCCTCAATTTAGGTATAGCTATTTCAGGGTACTTTTTATATAACAAACTTGCAGCTGACCTGCCAGATGTTAAGACCCTGCATAATGTTCAATATCAGATTCCTTTAAGTATCTATACCAAAGATAATCGGTTGATTGCCCAATTTGGGGAGAAAAAACGTACTCCGGTCAATATAGAGCAAGTCCCTCAGCAACTTATTTATGCGTTTATTGCCGCAGAAGATGACAGTTTTTACGAACATTCCGGTGTTGATTTTAAAGGTTTGCTGCGAGCCGCCATACAGCTGGCCTTGACCGGTAAGAAAAAGCAGGGCGGCAGTACCATTACCATGCAGGTTACCCGTAGCTTTTTATTAAGTAGTGAAAAGACCTATACCCGCAAGTTAAAAGAAATCATGCTGGCGTTAAAAATAGAGCACGAGTATCCGAAAAACAAAATTCTTGAACTGTATTTAAATCAGATTTTTATGGGGCACCGTGCTTATGGTATTGCCGCTGCTGCTCAGGTTTATTACGGTAAAAATCTGGATGAGCTTAGTCTTGCTGAACACGCGATGATTGCCGGCTTGCCTAAAGCCCCGTCACTCTACAATCCGATCACTAATGAGGCGCGAGCCATTGAAAGGCGTAATTATGTGTTGCACCGCATGCTTGAGCTTAACTATATCACTCAGCAGGACTATGAATTGGCCTCGGGTCAAGCTTCCAGCGCAAAACTGCAAACCATAATACCGGAGATTTCAGCGTTATATCTTGCTGAAATGGTCAGGCAAAAGATTTTGGAGTTATATGGCGAGCAAGCGTACATCTCTGGTTTCAAGGTCTATACAACTTTGGACGGCACGCTGCAAACAACGGCAAATCAGGCGCTAGTCGATACTTTGCATGCCTATGATGAACGTCATGGTTATCGTCATTGCAAGAATGATACTAAGCGCTCAGGGTGTCAAAAAGATAATAAAATCATTGGCGATACCTTTCCCGCCACAGTTATGAGTGTCAAAAATGGTGTTGTTACGGCTCGTCTTGCTTCGTTTCAAGCGCCAGATGCGTCAGATTTGCTCAAGACCAATTTTCAGGAGAATATCAGCATTGAATTGCCTTGGGAAAATATTAAATGGGCCGGTGGGAGTATTTCCAGCATACTTAAAATCGGCGAGACTATTCGGGTGCGGGAACTGGCTAATCATAGATGGGCTTTAACGCAAGTGCCTGAAGCGGAAGGCGCTTTTGTTTCTTTAAACCCAAAAGATGGCGCCATTCTCGCGTTAACCGGTGGTTTTGATTTTTTTCGCAATAAATATAATCGGGCGACCCAATCAAAAAGACAGCCCGGTTCAGGCTTTAAGCCGATTATTTATACTACCGCGCTGGAACAGGGTTATACCCCCGCGAGTATGATTAATGATGCGCCTATTGTCATTGATAATCCCGGTCAGGAAAACGAGTGGCGTCCTGAAAATTATAATAAGAAGTTTTACGGTCCGACCAGTATCCGCTCAGCTATAACTCATTCAAGAAACATTATTTCTATTCGGCTGTTAAAAGAAATGGGTGTTGAAAAGGCGGTTGAAACAGCGTTGCGTTTTGGTTTTACCGAAGAACAAATTCCTAAAACATTGTCTTTAGCCTTAGGCAGCGGTTATGCAACTCCTCTTCAAATGGCCAGGGTTTATGCGACTTTTGCCAATGGCGGGTTCCTGATCAAGCCCTATTTTATTGAGCGTATTGAATCTAACGAAGGCGAGGTTATTTATCAGGCCAAACCCAAACTAGCCTGTCCGACCTGTAATAGTGAGGAGGTAACTAATCGGGTTTATGCCCCCAGGATTATCTCGCCGCAAATCTGTTTTCTTATGAATTCCTTGTTAAGGGATGTTGTTCAAAATGGTACAGCTACCGGTGCTAAAGTTTTGAGTAGGCAAGACCTTGCTGGAAAAACAGGTACGACCAATGAACAGCGTGACGCTTGGTTCAATGGCTTTACAGTGTCAAATGTAGCCACTGCATGGATTGGCTTTGATGATTTTTCGCCATTAGGAAACCTTGAAACCGGCGGTGTAGCGGCTTTACCAATGTGGATTGATTTTATGCGGGTTGCTTTAAAAGACATACCCGAAACACCACTTGAAATGCCTGAGGGGATAGTAAGAGCGTATATCAGTCCTTGGACTGGATTATTAGCTGAAGCCGCTAATAAGGGTGGAATATGGGAGTATTTTCAGGCAGCAAATGCACCGACGCAATATACACTTAAATCTGGACGAGGGACGTCAAGCCATGCCGATCAAGCAGAGGAAAAAGCTACGGAAGAACTATTTTGAGTGGTTTGTGAAGCGATTTTAGCCACGGATAAAACGCTAATCAGTTTTATCCGTGGCTAAACGAGTTTTCCAGGCTTATGAAATCAGCTTAATTTGCCGTGGCATTGCTTAAATTTCTTACCGGATCCGCAAGGGCATGGGTCATTGCGACCGACTTTATTGCCTTCTCTGGTAAAGGGTTGAACTGCTGAAATTCCTTCTTCCTGCTGTTCCTGGCCAACTAAAGATTGCTCGTAAGCATCCAGGGTTGGAGCTTGTGCATGTTCAAAATGCATTTCTCTGGGCGCTTGTCTTTGTTCATCAATGGCCCGGACATCTTCTTCTTGTTTGACCTGAACTTTAAACAGTATTCCGATTACTTCATATTTGATATGCTCAAGCAGGCTGGTGAACATTTCAAACGCTTCACGCTTGTATTCCTGTTTGGGGTCTTTTTGCGCATAACCTCTGAAATGAATGCCCTGACGTAAATAATCCATTGCTGCCAAATGTTCTTTCCAGTTGTTATCAAGCACTTGCAACATGACTGATTTCTCGAAATGCTGTAGCACTTCTTTGGACATTTGTTGTTCTTTGTCTTTATGATTTTGTTCCAGGATGGCAATAATACGCTTGCGCAAAGATTCTTCCTGCAAAGAATGATCTTCATCCAACAGTTTGCGAACCGGAACTTCAACATTAAATTCCTGATGCAAATGCTCTTCGAGGCCTTTGGTATCCCATTGTTCAACCATGGTTTTGGCCGGAATATACTGGGTTATCACATTATTGACAACGTCTTCACGTATCGCAGAGATAATCTCGGATATTTCCTCGGCAGCCATTAGTTCGTTACGCTGTGAGTAAACAACCTTACGTTGATCATTGGCAACATCATCATAGGCCAGGATTTCTTTACGCACATCAAAATTGCGACCTTCAACCTTACGTTGAGCGCTTTCGATAGAGCGGGTGACCCATGGATGCTCGATAGCTTCGCCGTTACCCATACCTAATTTCTGCATTAAGCCAGCGACGCGATCTGATGCAAAAATACGCATTAAGTCATCTTGCAGCGACAGATAAAAACGGGTTGATCCGGGGTCGCCCTGACGACCTGAGCGGCCACGTAACTGGTTGTCTATCCGGCGTGACTCATGGCGTTCAGAGCCTATGACATGCAAACCGCCTGTAACAATAACCTGTTCATGTCTTTCCAGCCAAGCGCCACGAACTTTGGCCTTGTCAGCATCAGTGGGTTCCTTGCCCAGTGCTGCAAACTCCGCTTCCAAATTACCACCAAGCACAATATCGGTTCCCCGGCCGGCCATATTGGTCGCGATGGTGACAGCTCCCGGCATACCGGCTTGTTCGATGATATGCGCTTCGCGTTCATGTTGCTTGGCGTTAAGGACTTCGTGTTTAATGCCCTGTTTATTCAATAATTCTGACAATCTTTCGGAGTTTTCAATCGAGGTGGTTCCGACCAACACCGGTTGTCCGCGACTGACACATTCTTTAATATCATCGGCAACAGCGATATATTTCTCGTCAGTAGTCAGGAAAACTACGTCACCTAAATCTCTACGTATCATGTTGCGATGCGTAGGAATTACGACTACTTCAAGACCATAAATTTTGTTTAACTCGAAGGCTTCAGTGTCGGCAGTTCCGGTCATGCCCGAGAGTTTTTCATACAAACGGAAATAGTTTTGGAAGGTTATCGAGGCTAGCGTCTGGTTTTCATTTTGAATGGTGACATGTTCTTTCGCTTCAATTGCTTGATGCAAGCCTTCAGACCAGCGACGTCCCGGCATAATGCGACCGGTAAATTCGTCGACGATAACTACTTCATTGTTGGCGACGATATAATCAACGTCTTTTTTGAACAAAACATGGCCACGCAAAGAAGCCGTCAGATAATGCATCAGGCGAATATTGGTCGCATCATACAAACTGCTTCCTTCCGTCATCAAATCATGTTCCACCATTAAACGTTCTACACGTTCGTGGCCTGCTTCGGTCAGATACAACTGACGTATTTTTTCATCGACCGAGTAATCACCAGGTTCGTCTTCTTTTTCCTGTTTGGTCAGGAAGGGGATGATTTTGTTGACCTTGGTATAAATTTCGGTACTTTCTTCGGTAGGTCCGGAAATGATTAGCGGTGTTCTGGCTTCATCGATAAGGATCGAATCAACCTCATCTACAACAGCAAAACATAAATCGCGCTGGACTTTTTGTTCCAGACTAAAGGCCATGTTGTCGCGCAGGTAATCGAAACCGAATTCGTTGTTGGTGCCGTATGTAATGTCGGAGGCATATGCCTGACGTCTTTCGTCGCTTTCCATCTGGCTGATAATGACGCCGGTAGTCAAACCCAGAAAGCCATAAAGCCGGCCCATCCATTCGGAATCGCGTTTTGCCAGATAGTCATTAACTGTGACGACATGAACGCCACGTCCTGGTAAGGCATTTAAATACGCAGACAAGGTTGCCATCAAGGTTTTACCCTCTCCGGTTTTCATTTCGGCAATTTTGCCGTCATGAAGTATCATGCCGCCGATCAATTGCACATCAAAATGACGCATACCAAAGACTCTGGTCGACGCTTCCCTGACGGTTGCAAATGCTTCTGGAAGCAGATTGTCCAGCTTTTCACCCTGTGCCAGACGATCACGAAACTCCTGAGTTTTTGCTTTTAATGCATCATCAGATAGTTTTTCGTATTCAGAAGATAGTACATTGATCTTTTTGACCAATGATCTTTTCTTCTTGATCAGCCTGTCATTACGGCTCCCTATAACAACTCTAACCAACTTACCCAGCATGATTTATTCCGGTTTGAATTTAGTAAATGATTGAATAAAAGCCTAGGATTATATACTGTCTACTATGTTAGGGACAGTTAAAAACACTCTTTAAGCACTAAAGGTAAAAAGCATTAACTTTCAGCAAAGTGTATATTTTCTATTTTTTATGCGGTTCTTTGCGTATTCGGTTTTTTGGTATTTGAAGTAAATCTGTAACAAAGCTATAACATAGTCTGATTACCTTGTTGATGTATAATTTCGCGCCATGAGCATTATTAAAAAACTTGCATCGCAAACTGCGGTCTATGGCCTAAGCAGTATTTTTGGCCGGTTCCTCAACTATCTGTTGGTGCCGCTTTATACTTATTACTTCACTGCAGCGGAGTACGGCGTGGTGTCGGAGTTTTATGCTTATGCCGGGTTCTTTTCGGTAGTGCTGTTGTTTGGCTTTGAAACCGGTTATTTCCGATTTCGCGATAAAGACAAGCCGGGACGTGATGTCGCCTACTCGACGGCTCTGTTGTTTGTGGTTTTGATCAATGTTGTTTTCTTTGCCTTGATAGTACTGGTCAATTCGCAGCTTTCTGCCGCCTTAAATTACGCAAACCACCCTGAATATGTATTGTGCTTCAGCCTGATTTTAATTTTGGATGCTGTTGCTGCAATTCCGTTTGCCCGACTGCGAGCTGAAAACAAGGCGTTCTATTTCGCTGGAATTAAGGTGATTGAGATAGGCGTTACGATACTGCTAAGTCTGTTTTTTATTATTTATTGTCCAAAAGTTTATTTAAAAACGCCCGAAGCTTGGGTGGCTCTGGTTTACAATCCTGCTATCGGTGTAGGCTATATCTTTATAGCGAATTTAATGGCCAGCGTTGTTAAATTTGTCTTGCTTGCGCCTCAGCTATCGGGACTTGCCTGGGGTTTTGACCGGGCATTATTCGGACGTATGTTACGTTATTCCTTGCCGATGGTAGTGATTGGTTTCGCCGGAATTATCAACGAAATGCTCGATAGAGCTTTGTTAAAGCATTTGCTGCCTTATGATTTGAACACCAACATGAAAATGCTGGGCATTTATAGTGCTTGCTACAAGTTGTCGATTTTAATGTCATTATTTATTCAGGCCTTCCGTTTCGCTGCCGAACCTTTTTTCTTTGCTTATGCAGGCAACAGCGATGCACGAAAAATTTATGCGCTGGTTTTGAAGTTCTTTGTCATTTTTTGCGTATTCATATTCTTGCTGGTTACTTTGTTTATTGATTTCTTTAAATATTTTGTTGGTGAGGAGTTCCGTGCTGGTCTTGAAGTCGTGCCTATCCTGTTACTGGCTAACCTGTTTCTGGGTATTTATGTTAACTTGTCCATCTGGTATAAATTAACCGACCGAACTTTGCTGGGTGCAGGGGTGTCTTTAGCCGGCGCCTTACTGACCGTGGTTCTTAATATCTGGTGGATACCAACGCTTGGCTATATAGGCTCGGCTTGGGCAACTTTAGCCTGTTATTCGGGCATGGCTGTTGTTTCGTATTTCCTGGGGCAAAAATATTATCCGGTAGATTACGATGTCAAACGTGTAATCGGTTATATTGGGCTTGGACTGGGCTTGTATTTTGCGCACGAATACTTGGTGACAACGCTAAGCTGGCAGCCGTGGCTGTTGTCCAGCGCCTTTATGTTACTGTATATGCTGATTGCCGGACTGTGCGAAAGGCGTCATCACTATTAATTCTAAATATTAAATAATTCTTATGCCAAACAACATGGAATTCAAAGCCCGCCTTATCGGTGGACTCATTTTGGTCTTGCTGGGTGGCTGGGTTCTCCACAGCTATATTCCTTTGCTGGCTTGGGCTGTCGTTCTTGCCATCACCACTTGGCCTGTATATATGCACTTGCTTGTTAGCAAGGAATTGCATGGCAAAGTGACTTGGGGTGCCGTCGGACTCACTTTACTGATCGGTGCAATCATTCTCGCACCTATTGGTTACGGTCTTCATCGTTTGATTAATGAAGCGCAAATGATGGGGCAATTTCTCACTGATGCGCAAAATGTCGGTATTCCTGCACCTGCCTGGTTGGACACCATTCCAATGATTGGTCAGACCGTCAAAGATTTCTGGATTGATAATTTGGGCAGCGCTGAAGCAGCCAAAGAATCTCTGCATTGGCTGGGTACTGGCAGCGCGGTCACTTACACAAAAGATTTTGCCGGCCAGTTGGTGCATAGTTTTTTTAGTTTTCTGATGATACTGCTGGTACTTTTTTTTATATATCAGCACGGTCAGGGTTTGAGCCGCCAGGTTTTGGCCAGTAGTAGAAAATTGTTCGGCGATACTGGCGTTCGCTATGTTTTGCATGCCACAACCGCAGTGCGTGGTACGGTTAACGGTATGGTGTTGATTGGTTTAAGCAAAGGCCTGTTGCTGGGTATTGGTTATGCTTTTGCCGGCTTAAGTCATCCTGCCATGCTGGGTGCTTTAACCGGTATTTTTGCAATGATCCCCTTCGCGGCTAAAATTATCTTTGGTGCCTGTTCTCTGGTATTGGTTGCCCAGGGGCATGCAGGTCCTGCGGCTGGGCTTTTTATTTATGGCATGGTTCTTACCATGATAACTGACAACTATGTGCGACCGGCTTTAATCGGTGGTGCAGTTAAATTACCGTTTCTCTGGACCTTGCTGGGGATTTTTGCGGGGATGGAATCCTTGGGTTTTCTGGGTTTGTTTCTCGGGCCAACGCTCATGGCGGTTTTGATGTCAATCTGGCGCGACTGGATTATTGATATTGATAATCCATCTGTCAAAATTATCAGTCCCAAGCCAGAAATACAAATTGACGATGAGTCTTTAGCTACTCCATCACCAACTGAATTCGATGACGGACAATGAATAACAAAAGTGTTCTTTATTTATTTGCTATCATTTTTTGTAGCTTTTACGATTCCACGTTACTGGCGGCAGAGGCGATTTCATATGTCAAAGATGTTAAACCGATTCTGGATTCGCGCTGTGTCACTTGTCACTCTTGTTACGATTCTCCTTGCCAGCTCAAATTAAACTCTTTTGAAGGCTTAAGTCGAGGCGCTAGCAAGAATCCCGTCTATGATCATCAACGTATTAAAGCCGTCGAACCCAGTCGTCTTTTTATTGATGAAACCACGACAGCAGACTGGCGAAAAAAAGATTTCTTTCCCGTTATCAATGAACAAACTCCATCGCCTGAGGCTAATGTCGATAATTCCCTGATTGCAAAACTACTCAGTTTAAAGAGCGAGCAGCCTTTGCCTGTCTCGGGAAAATTACCCAAAGCGATTGACTTGGCTCTGGAGCGGGCGTTGCAATGTCCATCGCCAGACGAATTTACTGAGCACAAAAAAAATCATCCACTTTGGGGAATGCCTTATGGCTTACCACCGTTAACTCAGACCGAGGAAGACACGCTAGTCAATTGGTTAAAAGTGGGCGCAATTAATGACGCGGTTCAACCGACATTATCTCCTGCGGCAAACGCAGAAATCAGAAAATGGGAACAGTTTTTTAACGGTGAATCGTTAAAGCAGCAGCTGAGCGCCCGATATATGTACGAACATTTATACATTGGCGACTTGCATCTCAAAGGCCATCCCCTTAATGAGTTTTATAAAATCACCCGTTCTGAAACACCTCCAGGTCAGCCAATTAGAGAACTTAAAAGTGTTCGGCCATTTGATAATCCTGGCATACCCAAGTTTTATTATCGATTACGTCCGATAACGTCCACCATAGTCGATAAGGATCATTTTGTTTACGAATTAAGCGATAGCAGAATGCAACGTTATGAGGCATTGTTCTTAAATCCGAAATACAGTATCAGTCATTTGCCGGGATATGACTTGCATGCAGCAGCTAACCCTTTTAAAACTTTCAGCCAATTACCGGCAGCGTCCCGTTATCAATTTCTTCTGGATGATGCACAATATTTTTTTTCGGGCTTTATCAAAGGGCCAGTTTGTCGGGGGCAGGCTTCACTGAATGTAATCAGAGACCAGTTTTGGGTTGCATTTATAAAACCTCAGTTTGAATTTAATCAGCAAAACACCGAGTTTCTGGCTGAAAACAGTCAATACCTGCAAATGCCCGCCTCCGATGGTGAAAATATCGGCTTTCTGGAATGGCGGCAATATAACCAGTTGCAAAGCCACTATTTACAACATAAAGAAGCTTTAATCAATAGTTTACAGCCGCAACACCCGATTGATTTAAACTTGATTTGGGATGGCGAGGGCTATAACGAAAATGCCTTATTAACGGTATTTCGCCATTTTGACAGTGCCACGGTTGTTAAAGGCTTGTTGGGTAAGCCGCCATTAACGGCTTGGGTGGTTGATTATCCGTTGTTTGAAAGAATACATTATTTGCTTGCCGCCGGTTTCAATGTGTCCGGTAGCATAGAACATCAACTCACCACGCGTCTGTATATGGACTTCTTACGTATGGAAGCTGAAAACAATTTTCTTAAGTTTATACCGGTTAACCAAAGAAAAGCCATGCATGACAGCTGGTATGAAGGCATTGATCTGAAGATTTTCAGTTTTTTTGAAACTCCGGCTTTTACTACAGATACGAATCCGGCAATCCGCTATCAAACTTTTGATTACAAAAATGAGTTTTTCTTAAGCCTTCAGCAACAACTCGGACGGGCGGGTGGTAAAGCAGATTTAATCAATCACTGTGTGCAAGCGCAATGCAATAATGCTGATACTCCGCAGGAACAACAACAAATTGATACCATGATGCGCAGTCTTGCTGATTTAAAGGGCGAAGAAATTGCAGTCTTGCCTGAGGTGTCATTTTTAAGGGTAAAAACAGTTAATCCTGAAAAAGATAGGGTTTACACCTTGATTCGTAATCAAAAATTATTGAATATATCGTTTATTTTTGGCGAAAATTTAAGACGTGAGCCTGATAAAGATACGCTGACCGTTGTGCCGGGTTTTATTGGCAGCTATCCCAATATCTTTTTTGGCGTGCCTCAGCAGCAATTATCGGGATTTATTGAGCATTTAAAACGCAGTTCAAGCAGTGCTGATGCTGATTTATTTTATAGTGTCTATGGAATTCGCAGAACCAATCCGGAGATATGGTCATATTACGATTGGTTTAATAAAAAATATCACGAGGATCATCCTGAAAGTTCGGGTCTATTTGATCTGAATAGGTATGAAAACCTATAGACTTAAACCCTGCGAAGTCGAATAATACCCCTGTTGCATTCTGATTTTTCAATCAAAATAATCCAAACATCATATTGGGGGAGGGTAAGGAAGTGAGTATTTATGATTTTCGGCGCAATCCACGTCGCTCGACAGCGAGTCGAAGGATAGATGACCGGAGAAAAATCCCCTATCCTTTCGGTTCGCTGGAATGGCAAAAAAATATAGAAAATTATTATCTCGCCTGGCCAAAATCCAATCGTCGTAATATGGACAGGCGCAATGAAGAACGACGAGCACCGGATCGTCGGCATCAGCAACTTTCTGAACAACTTCGCTCGGCAAAAAAATTTTCTCCGATTTTACTTACGCAAGAAGAAAAGAAATTGATTGAGGAATTGTATTTTAGTGAACTGGATTAGAATGGCTTTAAATCAATTTGCTTAAATTGATTCTGTTTTTAAATATTTATAAGCTTTAGCCATCGCCATTCATCAGCATTGCGCCATATTGTTCTGGTGTAATTGAGCCTCCCATCTTTTATGCTAGTCCCTGGTCGCAAGCAGGGAGCGCGTCTTGTATCGCGTCAATCCGCTTCCATTGAGGTACTGGGGGTTCTGTACCTGCTTGGGGCACGTATTTTGAAGACTCTATACGTTGCATGCGGTGAATATATCGCGGGCAGTTCATAAAAATCTCA
>CANNLO010000069.1 GCA_947505055.1 Methylococcaceae bacterium
CTTTTGAACGTTAATGGAATTGGCAAAGCTAAATTAAAAACAATTCGTGATTATTGCGTTGGAACTACTGAAAATCTGGATAACAAGCGAGTCGATGCAGTAAAAAGATAATTTTGCTTGATTGACCCATGACCTCCAATAACACATAGGCTGGTTAATACTGGCCTTTTTTGTGGCTGGAGGTTTGGCATGCTGGGAGTGAATTATTTATTTATTGATGAGCGGCAATCATTGCCGAGATATTATTCAACAAGATTCAATGTGAACCGCCGCCAAAGGTGGGGCGAAAGGTGGGGCGAGCAGACATAAAAAAACCGAAAGTCCTTGCGGAACAGTCGGTTATCTTGTGTTCATGGCGGAGAAGCAGGGATTCTCCACCAGCGACCTAAAAAGCCAGTAAAACCAACTATATCAATATTAACTCCTTTAAAAATGTTAACTTTTATGTTAACATTTTCATTTTAAGGGGGTAAAAAATGACTGTTGAAAATAAAAAATACTTGCAACTCAGAGGAAAAATATGGTGGATATTTTACAGGCTACCAAACAGGCTTTTAAATCATCCGGATTACAAAAAATATAAGAAAGGCCTTTTTACTCAATCGCTCAAAACAGAAAGCATATCAATTGCTAAACAAAGAAGAGATAAAATTATTGTTAATCTCAATAATGTCGATGACCCATATACTGTATGGGAAAAAATAATAGAAGAAAAATCAAGAGACTATATTCCAAAAAAAACAATATTCAGAGAAGACCCAGCAACTTATGATGAATTTTTAAAAAAATCAATTTTTGAAAAAAATGAAGTTAAGCCCGAGCCTATATATTTTAGTGGAGAAATACCAATGTACGGGTCGCGTTTGCTTGATAAACCCAAATACAAAGAATTTTCAGAAGAAGATAAGCTGATACTTGACGTTATTGATAAGAAAAATTCAGCTAATCCAAAAATGCTAAGACTTTTACTTAAAAAAGTTGCTGAAGAGAAAAAAAATAACGGCAATGCCCCGAAAACAATATCACTGATAAAAAGGAGCGTTAATTGGTTTCTATCTCATGAAGTAAAAGACGATTTCGATATTTCTTTAATTAATTTTGATCAAGTAAGTGAATATATCGCAAAAGATAGAGAAAATGAGGTATCAGGATCAACAATTAATGGATACCTATACGGCTTGAGGCAAATATGGGAAAGGGCAAAGAAATCTAAAATAGTTAGCGGCGAAAATCCATTTAGCTGCCACGGTATTTCTAAAGATTCAGAGTCATATGATCCTTTCACATACGAAGAAGTATTTGATATGTATGATGCAGCTGATGAGGACATGAAAATATTGATACATGCAGCAGCTACGACAGGAGCTAGAGTCGGTGAATTGTTGACCTGTGAAGTTAAAACACCATCTACAGTTGACTTCAAGTGTTGGTTTTTCAAGTTCAAAGACAAGGGTAAAAATCCTCAATCAACAAGAGTTGTACCGCTTCATTCTTCTTTAGACCTGCCAGAAGGCTTCAAATTCGGCTATTCAGCAAGCGTTGTTACTCGTGATTTCAAAGAAATTAAGGACAAAGTCATTACAGAGCTATACGACGAATGCTCAGGCAAAGATAGAATTTTAGCTTTTCATTCTTTCCGGTCTACAGTCATTACATATTTAGTTGCGGAAAAAGCGATTAGTGAAAAAGTCGTAGGAACAATATCTGGACACCAAGCTGGATCAAAAGAAGCAGGAGTGATGAATGGCTATATCAATCCAAAAAGTCTAAAACTAAAAAAGGATATTGTTGAACAAATAGTGTGGAAATAATACAGTGCACTAATGACGCCTGCTACATAAAACGTAATTAGATCCGAAGGCTTGATTTATAAAGATTCGAACCTAGCATAAAATTCAAATTAAAGCTAACTATTAAGTCTATCACAATACACAGATAAAATAACCTTATGAACAACATGAGGTTTTTTATATGTATATCCAAAAAGACGATATCACAACTTGCAGATGCGGCTTAAAAATAGACGAAATAACATTCATTACAGATGACTGTATCATTTGTTATTGTGATGATTATTCAGCAATATGCATCTTGTGCGGATATATTGACAATCATGAGTACTTTACAAATGGCTTATGTGTGCGCTGCTTTTCGGAGTGCGCACAATGAACGCGCTATTAAAAGAGCTAGGATATATAAAAAAATGTGCGACAAAAGAAGAACAAGAGATTCTAGACTTATTTGCAGCCGAAGGAATGGCCGCAACCATCATAAAAAAGATTTCAGAAATTCATCGTTTACAAAATTGGAAAGATGTTTTATCTGACGGCAAATTCAAGGAATTAGACAAAGCATCCTCATTTTGCGATAACTCTATGACAATAGAATTAAACAAATCGAAACATCTGGGAGAAAATCCAGAGATTAAAGCCAACTGCCTGATTAATAAACTAAATATTATAAAAAGTAATGTTGATCTGCGTATGGTACACATAGAAGGATCAAGTATTGAGATTAAAGAGACATCAAGAAAAGCAGCTCAACTATGCTTAAAAATAATAATTGAATGCAATAAAATTCAAACAAACAATATTTTAGACAATCTTTTTCATGAAAAAATCAAAGGTCTAGAAGCAGGTTTTGTTATGCCAAATATTGACGCCAGAATGGTTTTAGATCTACTAGAAAACGAAAGAAGAAATGGATTTGATTTGCCAACCATTACAATCTCAAAACACTACAAAAATGAAAAACTGATAAAAGTAATTTGCACCGAAAAATTCTGGAAAAGATCGTTAAGAAATGCGATCAAATTAAATCGTGAAACCGTATTTTTGCATCTCGGAGCTGTTGGTAAAAATGGCTCTAAGTATGCAAGTGATGATGCAATTTACAACTGGAAAAAAAGAAAAGAAGCAATGGCTAATTTTCTAAAGAATTCAAGCGTTTTAAATCCAATTACAGGCGAAACGTTTGCTTTAGAAGATATCGCAAGCACTCCGCAAAAAAGATTTGCTCAAATGTACACATTCATAAAGGGCATTGAAAAGTATTCTCAAAAAAAAGGGATGAACGCAGCAATGTTGACACTAACAGCACCGCGAGAATACCATCCAAACCCAACAAAAGGCATAAATTCTTGGGAAAAATCTGGCTATGCAACAATGAAAGAAGCACAAGATAAATTAAAGGAAAGATGGCATTTATTAGATATGCGTTTCAAATCTGGAAATATGGAGCGATATGGTGCTCGATTTGTCGAACCGCATTCAGACGGATGCCCACATTGGCACGTCTTGTTGTTTTATAGCAACAAAGATAAGCAAAGAATTCAAGACGATATTTGCGCCTTATGGACTATAAAAGAGATAACAGAAAAGTCAATAGCAGCTAACTGGAAAGACATTAATAGAAGCGTTGGAAGTGCAGTAAATTACGCGACAAAATACATATCTAAAAACTGCAATTTAGTAATTGATGAAAAAGATACAGAAGAAACCAAAGCATTCAATGCGATAGCAGCAAATATGGATATTAATAACTTTCGCAGTCATCAATTTTTTGGAATAACAAAATGCAAGACACTATGGGATATGTATCGCAAGCAACGGAATAACGACACGATAAGCGATGAACTAGAAATAAAAAGGCGTGATGCTGCTTGCAAAGGTGACTTTTGCGAATTCTTAGAATTAATTAAAACGGATAAGCCAAAAATAATAACGTCTACAAAAAAAGATGGTTTTGGGGATATTGTTAAAACAAATATCGGTTATAAAACTATTAATGGAACTGAATACATCACAAAAACAATTGATTATTTGGTCATAAAAACAGCAGATATAGAAAAAGCTAAGAATTTTTTAACAGATAACGGAGAAAATAAAGAATTAACTAGAACCTTCGCAATTTCTAAATTAAATCAACTAATAAAATCAACAAATATTCTAATTCAAAGCAGTGTAAAACTTAATAATAAGTATCCAAGAAAAGCAGACGAATATTATAATATTTCAGTCAACAAAGATAGTATTATTAAGATTATCAACAAGTTCAAAAGAAATAGATCATCAAAAAAGCATCTAGGTGATTTTTTAGGAACAAATCACATTTTATACAAAGACGATCCTGTTTTTTGGGTGTAAAAATAGGTAGTTGTACCTAGTAAAATAACACCACTTTTAAAGCTGCACTATAGTAATATCTGTTATAATATCACTTGTTTAAACAACAAATTGGTGATCATTTGAAACTATACGTTGTAACCTGGGAAGACAAATGCGATATCGATCAAGCCGATATTGATCCACTAGATTTAGTGTCAGAAAAAGATAAATCAAAATACGAAGATAGAAAATATTTAGCGTACATGATTGAAGATTTATCATCAAAAACAGATCATAACTACAGAAACCTCCACGGCGAAATTCACAATTTTCTAAGGTCAAAAGAAAAAGAAGAAAAAGAGGGAGATACAAGTAAAATAAGACTGTATCCGTCAGAATATGCAACAGTTAAAGTTTTTGACATGGAATATATTTTAAAAACATTAAAGGGTTGCAACGAGCGCAACGTCAAAGCAGTATTCAGTAAATTCAAGAACACCCCGCACTGTGGGCGCAGATATTTAAAATCACCTGACAAAATTTTCTTAAAAAAAATCAGTGAGCTTAAAATCACATTTCCAAACTGTATCGAATTTATTGAATACATTGAACATTTCGCAGCTTTAAGTTTAAAATCTGAAACACGCGCTTTCAAATTTTCACCAGTTTTGCTAGCTGGAAACCCTGGAATTGGGAAAACACAGGTCGTAAGAGAGATATCAAGCGCGCTTGGAGTGCCTTACAAACAAATCGACTGTGGATCTTTAACGTCCCCCGCCGTCTTAAGCGGTAGTGCTATAACTTACTCGGACGCAGCGCCAGGCGCGATAGTGAACGTTTTACGAGACAATCTCTATGCGAATGCACTCTGCATGTACGACGAACTGGACAAATGCAGGCGAAATATCAGCACAGGTTATGATATGGTCGGATGTTTATACTCATTGCTAGAGCAATCATCAGCGCAAGAATTTGTTGATGAAGCATTAACTATTCCCTGCGACGCATCACATCTAAACCACATCGCAAGTGCAAATGATCTATCAAAAATTGATGAGCCTTTATTGTCGAGATTCACAATAATAAAAATAAAAGACATTGAAATTCAACATCATAGAGCAATAACAAGCTCTATCTACAAATCGATGCTTGAAAAAAGCGGGCACGAAAAAACGTTTAGCAAAAAGTTGCCAGACGAAACATACAAAGCATTGGAAAATCTGGCCCCAAGGCAAATAAAAATAACTTTAAACAGGGCAATGGCTAATGCAGCTTTTTACAATAAGAGCAAAAAAAGGATAGAAATACTGGAGAAAAATCTGGTTTTTGATGTAAAAAATAAGGAAGAAAACAACAGCATTCCCATGGGTTTTTACTAAAATATATTTAAATAGCAGAATTTTTCACCACGATTTGAGAGCATATTTAAATAATCAATAATTCGAAAATACATCGAAAATCGCGGGTAAAGGAAGGGATTGCATCCCTTCCTTCCGCACCATACCATCCGCAATTCTAAGGCCAAAGCCGCACCAATTATATTTTAGTTTTACATAGAAATGCTATGGCACTACGTGCCGCGTCCTGAAGGCCCGCGAAATCAAGATCAAAAGCAATTTAACAGTAAAAAAGCGGGCGCGGGATGATTGATAAAAGCAGCGAATTGGAAAAGTACATTATTCGATATAATGAAAAACCAGTCGGGCTGCGCCTCCTTATCTACCTTTACATTTTTAAAGCCTTATGAGATAGGCACTTGTACCTATCGAACATAAGGCAATTTCTTGTAAAGTAAGCAATTTCAAGGCTTCCAAAGGATTTTTGATAATTTAATTTATTTAAAATCTTGTCTTTTTTAAAAAACCTAAAATTATATTTTTTATTAAAAGACAGTCAACGAGATTATTTAGTATGGTTGACTGGTCAACAGCATAATACCGAGATAATATTGGTATAGTGCGATGTCAACAGATTATTAAGAAGATTATCTAAAATAAAGATGTTTTTGTTGACTGAAATTTTAAATATTGGCACATCATTTGAAAATTATAACCATTTATTAAAAAGTGTAGTAATCGTACATTTTACTGGTGTAACATTACACCTGAAAAGTGTAGTGATCGTACACTTTTCTGTAATATCATTACACATTTTATAAAATGTGGCGATCAAGCATTTATCATGCCATTGTAATTCTAATATTTGAATGTTTTTCAAGGTGGATATTATAAGCTGACTAGTCAACGTAATAATTTGGTATAGATGACATGTCAACATGCATTCTAATTATTACTATATCTAACAATCAGAAACATACGTCCCCCCGCTTAACTGCAATAACCAACAGTGGACAGCCACCCTTTATTTTCGGTATCAATTTGTTTAGAAGTGTAGTTGAAGAGCCGTATTTCTTTTCAATGCCTAATGACTTAAAAATCTCAGGTTGTAATTCTGTTGTATTTGTAACAATCACACCGACACTGATTGTATGCGATGCGTGGTTTCTTCTACGGTAGCCTAACGTTTATCAGCTGTAAGGGCTGGCAATAGGGTAATAATAAGTTGTTTTTTGTTCTCTATTCGTTCTTCATCTTAAACGGTTATTGATGAGCTTACAAAAAATAAACGGCAGGAGCGGTAAATCATTGTTCCATGGCGATATGGACGGGAATGTGCGCGCGTATGGAGCGCAAACAACATTGAGTGGCGGACGGTAAAACCTGTCGTTCTTTCCATCAGGTAACACGAGGCATATAATGCCACTGTATGAAAAACGCACATTGAGGTTAATAACCCATGAATCCAATCAACCAACTCCGCTTCGCAGTTAATGACCTCATCGATAATGATGAAGTCAGTCCAGCGCGCGTCCCTTTAGCGTTGTTGGGTGATTTTCAAAAAGATGTGAGCGAGTTTTTAAAAGGATCAAGCCGCGATGTTGATCCGGCTAATGTTCTAGTTTCGATCGAGGATGGTTCTTTGGCTCTCGTGGCTACTGGTTTACTCGCAGCAACCACCCTTTGGACTGATCTTGAGCATTTAAAATCTACGGATTCACTTAATTTAATTGATCCAAAACGGGCAAGTGTGGTCGAGCGTTGGCAAGTTATTGCTCTAAAGAATCCACACAGGCGATATTCAGTTGCAGATCAATCGGGTCAGATTTCTTTTTCGATCGACTCAACATCCAACTTTCGCAGAATTGAAGATGTCTGGGTGCATGTAGAAAAATATTTGCACGGTGTCATAGTTGATATGGGCGGAAACACTAAGCCCAATGTTCATCTTAAATTAGAAAATGGCGTGACGCTGCCGCCCATTGCGTCAACTCAGGCTGTGTTGGCTCAAAGTGAACAAAATCGCCTATATCGTCCTGCTTTGCTTCACGTTACCGCAGAAGAAAATTTACTGACAAAGGAATTACGCAACTTGAACTTGCTTGCTTTCCAAGATAATCAGCCCAGCTATAACGATGATGAATTTAATTTGATGGTAGAAAAAGGAACTAAAGCTTGGGCAGATGTCCCCGATGCGACAGCATGGTTAGAAAATCTGCGTGGTAATCACGCATGAATCCACCTGTTTTGCTGGACACCAGTTTTCTGATTTCACTTGTTGACCATAATCGAGCTAATCATGGCGTTGCAGCTCAATATTATAAATTTCTACTTGAGCAACAGTCCCCCCTCTATTTCTCCTCCATCGTAGCGGCAGAAATTGCTATCAAGCAACCGATTACAGACTTTCCTCTCAAGAATTTCCGGTTTCTCCCGTTCAATATTCCGCACTCAGTAGAAGCTGCGCGCATATGGAATTTGCTTGGTGGGCATGATCCTGGTGATAACAGGGCAGTAGTCCGTGATGATGTGAAGATAATAGCGCAGGCTTTACGGGAAGATATTCCATTTATTCTGACGGAAGATGCGTCTACTTTTTACAAATATTGCGAGCGATTGAGAGTTTCACACAGCTTGAATATTAGAGCCATAAAATTAGCGGATGGCTTTGACTTTAGTGCTTTGCGATTGGACGGTCAGAAGAGCATTGAAGGTTTTGATTAAAAATCAAACTATCAAATCATGTAAGTTCAAGCAACGCGACCTATTGATCCGCCTCGTATCGATTACCAATAAGCTTCATGCGATACACTTAAATTAAAAGAAACCTAAAAATAATGACGACACTAGAGCAAGAGCAACAACAATTCCTTAATGACCTCGAAAAAAAGCTATGGAACTCCGCAGACAAGCTCAGAAGCAACCTTGATGCAGCTGTCTATAAGCATGTCGTATTAGGTTTAGTCTTTTTAAAATATGTCAGCAACTCATTCGATCAACGTAGAGAGCAATTAAAAGCGGACTTCACTAATCCAGAGCACGATGATTATCTTGATGATGAGGATTTATTATTAGAAGAACTCGAAGATCGTGATGCCTATACTGAGGTCAACGTATTCTGGGTTCCAGAGCCTGCCCGTTGGCATAATTTACAAGATTCAGCAAAGTTAGCGTTGGGCGCACCTTTATCTTGGGGCAGTGAGTTCAAAGGTGTTGGCAAGCTACTCGATGATGCAATGGACGCCATCGAAAAAGATAATCCAAAATTAAAGAATATCTTAAATAAGGATTACGGCAGGCTTCAATTAGATTCCGATAAATTAGCTCAATTAATTGATCTGATTGCCACGGTTCCGTTCAACCATGACACCATGTCATCCAAAGATATTCTGGGGCATGTCTACGAGTATTTCTTGGGTGAATTTGCCAACGCAGAAGGGAAACGCGGTGGCCAGTTTTATACTCCGAAAAGCATAGTGACTACCATTGTGGAGTGCTTGCAACCCTATAACGGTAGAGTATATGACCCTAGTTGTGGTTCGGGCGGGTTCTTTATTTCATCTGAAAAGTTTATTGAAGAGCATGGCGGCAAAATTGGACAGGTATCCATTTATGGCCAAGAGTCGAACCCGACTACATGGCGATTAGCCGCTATGAATATGGTTATTAGAGGTATTGAATTTAATTTAGGCAAAGAGCCTGCTGACACCTTAAATAACGACCAACACCCAGATTTACGTGCCGACTTCGTAATGGCCAATCCACCCTTTAATCAAACAGAATGGGGTGGCTCAGACGATGACAAGCGTTGGACGCATGGTATTCCACCAAAAAACAATGCAAACTTCGCTTGGATGCAGCACATGTTGTACCACTTGAATGGCAATGGCTCAATGGGATTACTGTTGGCCAATGGCTCCATGAGTTCCAACACTAAAAACGAAGGTGAAATCAGGAAGGCTTTAATTGAAGATGACCTCATTGAATGCATGGTCGCTTTACCTGGCCAACTATTCACCAACACGCAAATCCCCGCTTGCATCTGGTTCATAACCAAAAATAAACAGGAAAGAGACGGTAAACGTAACCGACAAGGTGAGACCCTATTTATTGATGCGCGTAATTTAGGTTACATGAAAGATCGTTCATTAAAGGATTTCTCTAAAGAGGACATTCAAAAAGTTGCAGATACATTTCATAACTGGCAATCGGGTAAAGATTATCAAGATGAAGCGGGCTTTTGTTTTTCCATTAAGTTAGCTGAAATTCAAAAACATGAGTACGTGTTAACCCCAGGGCGTTATGTAGGTGCTGTTGATGTTGAAGAGGATGGCGAGCCTATTAAAGAAAAATTGGATCGGCTAACGGCTTTATTGGAAGAACGGTTTGCGGAGGGCAGGGTACTAGAAGATGAAATTCAGGTGAATCTTATGGAGTTGAGATATGGAATTAAATAATCACCAAATCTTTGGTCATTTATTTGAGCATTTATCCTCTGATTGGAAACTTAAACGTTTATCCGATATCGTAGATTTCCAAGAAGGCCCAGGTATTCTTGCTAAAGATTTTTATGAAGAAGGGATACCACTTTTAAGGCTTTCGTCAATATCAGAAGCTAAAACAAATTTTAATGGATGCAATTACCTTGACCCCATAAAATTTAAAAAAAAATGGTCTCATTTCACATTAAAAGAAGGTGATATTTTACTTAGCACAAGTGGTAGTCTTGGCCGTGTTTCTGAGGTTGCCAAAGAACAAGAAGGTAGTATTTGTTACACAGGTATAATTAGATTTAGACCTAAAATTAAAGAATTAAAATATTCATACATTAAATATTTCCTTCAATCTAAATTATTTGAACAACAAGCATTAGCATGTGCTTCTGGTAGTGTATTAAAGCATTTTGGTCCTAGTCATTTGAAAACAATGAGTATCCCTTTGCCAGATGAAAAACATCAAAGTTATATCGAAAAGCAAATACGGCCTATTGACGACAAAATTGCCCTTAACAACAAAACCAACGAAATCTTAGGACAAATCGCTCAAGCATTATTCAAGTCATGGTTTGTTGACTTTGACCCTGTGAAAGCTAAAGCCGAAGGCGGCGAGCTGGATGTCATTGCAAGCGAGTTAGGAATTTCTAAAGAGATATTAGCGTTATTTCCCGATGAATTCGAGGAGTCCCAGTTGGGCTTGATCCCGAAGGGGTGGGAGGTTAAATCGTTGGATAAAATAGCACATTATCAAAATGGTCTTGCCTTACAAAAATTTAGACCTGAAGATGAAAATGACTTTTTACCTGTAGTTAAAATAGCTCAACTAAACAAAGGGTTTGCTGATGGTGAAGAAAAAGCATCTCCTAACATTAAGCCTGAATGCATTATTAATAATGGTGATGTTATCTTTTCATGGTCAGGTTCTTTAATAGTTGATATTTGGTGTGGTGGGAAAGCAGCTTTAAACCAACACCTATTTAAAGTTACTTCAAATGATTATCCTAAGTGGTTTTATTTATTTTATACAAAACAGCACCTTGATAATTTTCAAAGAATTGCATCAGGTAAAGCGGTCACTATGGGACATATTAAGCGTGAGCATTTAACACAAGCTTTATGCGTTGTTCCTAATGAAATATTTTTAGCAAAAATAAGCAAATTCATTGGAGATATAGTACAAAAAATAATTGATGTTCGCTTAGAAAACCAAACCCTAACTCAACTTCGCGACACCCTATTACCAAAACTGCTTTCAGGCGAGATCACCATAGACTCTGCTATTAAAACTGATTCCATAAAAGCATAAGGACATCCCTGTGATCACAGAAGACCAACTAGAACAACTTTGCCTTGAATGGTTCCGTGAGCAAGATTACGACGTTGTTTATGAACCGGACATTGCGCCTGATTCTGGCAACTCAGAACGAAAGGATTACGCAGAAGTTGTGCTTCGTGGTCGCTTAGAGGATGCTCTACAGCGCATAAATAAAGGCATTCCATTTTCTGCGATTGAAGATGCCGTTGATCAGATTCTTAAGCCGCAGCATCACTCGTTAATTAAAAATAACCAGGCGTTCCATCAAATGATGATCGAGGGTGTGTCGGTTATTTATGAAAAGGACGGTGAAAAACGTGGCGATAAGGTTAAGTTAATTGATTTTAATAATGTGTCTGAAAACCGCTTTTTAGTGGTCAATCAGTACACTATTAAGGGAATCAAGCAACCCAGACGACCTGACATCGTTGTGTTTATTAATGGCTTACCTTTATTTGTTATCGAGCTTAAAAATCCTGCGGATGAAAAAGCTGATATTTGGGCGGCTTTTGATCAAATTCAGACCTATAAAGAAGAAATTGATGGACTCTTCACCTTTAATGCGGCCACCGTTATATCGGATGGCACTCTGGCAAGAATTGGCTCTCTAACCGCTGATACAGAGCGTTTCATGCACTGGCGAACCATCGCCAACGAAAAAGATAAACCGATCTTAGAGTACGAATTAGATACCTTAGTAAAAGGATTTTTTAATAAAACACTTTTACTGGAATATTTACATGATTTTGTATTATTTGAAGATGATGGCTCAAAAATAATTAAGAAGATTGCAGGCTATCATCAATTCCACGGGGTACGTGAAGCTGTGGCTGCTATATTAGTGGCCAGTCGTGAAGAAGGCGATCGAAGAGGGGGCGTGTTCTGGCATACCCAGGGTTCAGGTAAAAGCATTTCGATGAGCTGCTTGGTTGGTCAGTTAGTGCAACATCCTGATATGAAGAACCCTACTATCGTGGTGGTGACCGATCGTAATGATTTAGACGGCCAACTGTACGAAACCTTTTGTGCAGCCAAAAGTCTTTTAAAGCAAGATCCCGTGCAAGCCGTTGATCGTAACCAATTAAGAGAACTGTTAGCGGCTCGCCCCGCTGGCGGGATTATTTTTACCACTATTCAGAAGTTTGGCTTATTGAAAGGTGAAGCTAGGCATCCTATTCTTTGTGATCGCTCTAATTTAATCGTTATTTCAGATGAAGCCCACCGGAGCCAATACGGTCTAAAGGCTAAATTTGATAAAGAAAACGATATTTACAAATACGGATATGCCTACCACCTAAGAGAAGCCTTGCCAGATGCCACATTCATTGGTTTTACAGGTACCCCTATTGAAATGGATGACAAAGATACTCGCGCTGTCTTTGGTGGTTACGTCAGTGTTTACGATATTAATGATGCTGTAGAGGATGGTGCCACGGTCCAGGTTTACTATGAAAGCCGTTTAGCTAAGCTTGAACTGAATGCCGACGAAATCCCACATATTGATGACGACGTTGAAGAAATCTTAGAGGACGAGGAAAGCGAAGAGAGCGGTGAAAAAGTTAAAAGTGAATGGTCATCATTAGAAAAGCTGGTGGGCGCAGAGAAGCGCGTACAACAAGTTGCCGACGATATTGTTACCCACTGGGGAAGCCGATTAGAAACAATGGACGGCAAAGCCATTATTGTGTGCATGAGCCGCCAGATATGCACTCAGATGTATGAGGCATTAACTAAACTTAGGCCCGAATGGAAGGCTCCTTTACTTACAAGAAAACAAGGTAGAGGTGAGATCGATTATGAAGATCCGAACCAGGGGGCGATTAAAGTCATCATGACAGGTTCGGCTTCCGATAAGTTGCATTTCCAACCGCACATTTATAATAAAACAACTAAAAAAGTAATTGAAAAACGCTTTAAAGACGAAAAAGATCCACTGCAAATCGTTATTGTCAGAGATATGTGGCTCACTGGTTTTGACGTGCCACCAGCGCATACCATGTATGTCGATAAACCGATGAAAGGCCACAGTCTAATGCAGGCAATTACCCGTATTAATCGAGTGTTTAAAGATAAACCAGGTGCTGTAGTCGTCGATTACATAGGCATAGCCAGCGAATTAAAGAACTCTTTAAAAACGTATACTGACAATAAGGGCAAAGGAAAACCGACTGTTGATACCGCTGAAGCATTTGCCAAATTACTTGATTTACTCGATGTCATCCATGGCATGTATGACAAGTTTGATTACAGCGCTTATAAAACCAATGGGCTGAAACTGTTAATTCCAGCCGCTAACCATGTACTAGGCTTGAAAGATGGCAAAAAACGCTATTTTGATACAATCTTGGCCATAACCAAGGCTTTCTCGTTATGCTCTACCATGGATGAGGCCAAGGAACTCAAAGAAGAAATTGCTTTCCTACAAGCTGTTAAAGCTGTCATCGCTAAAAGTACCAGCGGCCCTAGTAAAAAAAGTGAAGAACAAAAAAGTAACGCCTTAAAACAGATTTTAGATAATGCCATTGTGCCTAATGGCATAGCGGATATTTTCGAACTTGCAGGCTTGGATAAGCCAGATATTGGCATCCTTTCGGATGAATTCCTGGAAGATATTAAAAATATGCCTGAGCGTAATTTCGCGGTCGATTTATTAGAAAAGCTTTTAAAAGATCAGATTCGCTCACGCATTAAAACCAATATCGTTCAATCTAAAAAATACAGTGATCGCCTTGAAGCAACCTTAATAAAATACACCAACAGGAGCATTTTGACTGCCCAGGTTATTGAAGAGCTTATCAAGCACGCCAAAGAGTTTAGAGAGGATGCCAAACGTACTGATGATATGGGATTAAGCGCTGATGAAATCGCCTTCTATGATGCCATTGCAGATAATGAAAGTGCAGTCCGCGAGTTGCATGATGACACGCTAAAAAAGATTGCCGTTGAATTAACCGAAAAGCTTAGAAAAAGTGTGACGATTGATTGGCGAAACAAGGAAAGCGTTAAAGCGACCATTAGGCGCGAGGTTAAGCGTGTGCTTAGAAAATACAAGTATCCACCGGATAGGCAGGCTAAGGCGGTTGATCTGGTTTTGGAGCAGGCAGCTGTGCTTTCGGACGGATGGGCTTTGGGGTAAAAAATGTCCAGGGTTATACACTTTAGAATATGTATTACTAATTGACCTGCAGCAGACGGCCATTTTTTGGTCGCTCGTAAACGTTACAAATAGTATGGGATAAGCGTCCACAGGGGGGGGCAGATAGTCGACATTGATCACTTTGGGCTTTTCGTAGTGATATGAAACGATGTTTGGATAGCCTATCTTTTCATAAAACATTAGACAGAGTTGCTAATATTAATACCGTATCGGAATGGACCTATGTACGATCATTCGTTTAACCAAGTAACTCTAATGAGGGGGCTTAGAAAGAGTGACTTCAGAAAGAATAATCATCTTTATGTTGAAGCAGATAAGCTAGTTACTCTTGATGCAGCTATTAGTTCAGCCAAAACGGCCTTCCATGGGGGCAATCCACTTATCCATTTTGAGAAGGGTGGCAAGCGAATCTATTACGCTAATAACTTGACTCACGAGCTAGTTCTCCGGAAAGTCTGTTCAAACATTAAACGACTAGTAAGAATTCAACAGCCCAATAGGGAATCAATAGTCGAAACACTGACCCACTTGGTTTCGGAGGCAGTGCCCTATCGACTCTTTAGGCTGGACATAAAAAGCTTCTATGAATCCTTCGCAACCGATGAAGTAAGTAAAACAGTAGGTGCGTTATCAGGGGTCAGCCCATTAACTAATCGTTTAGTTGAGGAATTGTTACACCACTTTGTGACTTCAGGAGGATCTGGTGTGCCGCGTGGCCTAGCCCTAAGCGCCACACTGGCAGACGTAATGATGATGCCCTTTGACCGAGAGTTGAAGAGTCTTTCGGGAGTGTATTTCTACGCTCGATACGTAGATGACATTGTAATTATTACAAATGGCTCGGAAAAAGAATCTACATTCCTGAAGAAAATAAAATCCTTATTACCTACTGGCCTTTTGTTGCACAACAATAAAAAAGATGTCATCACAGTACCGAAGGTCGTTACCCCCGTGAAGGGAGCAACAGTAACAAATGATTTGTTCAGTTGTAGTTATCTCGGTTATAAAATTACGGTGTCGGAGCCGTTACAAGTTAAGAATCTGAGAGCCAAAAGTCATCATCGTGATGTTAGGATAGGAATTGCAGATTCAAAAATAAGCAAAATAAAGTTCAGAATTGTCCGCTCGCTCACAGCTTTCCTAAAAGATGGCGACTTCGATTTATTGACTCATCGTATTAAATACCTGACCTCTAATTTCAGTGTAAGGGACGTAAATAGAGACAAGAACAAGAGGGCTGGTATTTATTATAGCTATCCCCAAATAACGGAAGCCCCCGATAATGGCCTTGATGAACTGGATGATTTTCTGCGAAGGGCAATCCTAAACAGGCATGGTAGAACATTCTCAACAATATCCGCAGCTCTATCGTCAAAGCAAAAGAGAACACTATTAAGTCATAGCTTCCGAGAGGGTCATAGGCAGCGTTTCTTTGTTTATTTTCATCCTCACCTAATTAATAATATTCAGAGGTGCTGGGAAAATGGCTAAAACAAGAAAGCCGAATCGGATTAATCGGCGTGACTATGCTCGTGCACTTGTTACGGACACTTTACCCTACGAGACGCCAGTTATATTTTCCAATGACGGGCTATATCTAAATGCCAAAAATGATGCCGATTCAAGTCCAGTCTATAAATTTTTGTTAGATACCCTTGTTCTTGGTGATCCAGGGTCTTTTACCATTCCGTTCTCATATAAGATTCGAAAGAACTCGCTAGAGTTTCGGCGGCTGTCACTAATACATCCATTGTCCCAGTGGAAAGCCACAAATTTCTATAGGAAGTATCAGAAATTAATCATTCACTATTGCTCCAAAAGCCCCGCCAGCATTCGATCTCCTTTGAGGGTAGCTAGTACTTTTTATACGAAGTCAGCTTGGGAAAATATAAATCAGTACAAAACAGGGCGTGTTACGGAAGCAAGGACCGATGGCTTTAGCAAACATAGTCCTTCATTCTTCTCATACAGAGGATATGACAGGCTTTATAAGTTTTTTGATTCCAAGGGTTTTTTTAATCTCGAAAAACGCTTCTTTGTGCTGAAAACTCTTGATGTATCGAAGTGCTTTGACAGCATCTATACCCATAGTCTTTCGTGGGCGCTTAAGGATAAGCCTTTCACCAAAAAACACGTAACAGTAGATGCGACCTTTGCCCAACAGTTCGACGGCTTGATGCAGCATATAAATCATAAAGAGACGAATGGGATAGTTATTGGTCCAGAGTTAAGTCGAATTTATGCTGAGCTTATTTTCCAGGCTATAGATTTGCAGACTATTAAGAGGCTCGAAGAGGGGCAAAGGAAGCTTGTTTTTGATGTTGATTATTCGTTTAGGCGTTACGTCGATGATGTTTTTATCTTTGCCAATGATAATGAAACGGCAAGGGCTATCTACGACTGTTATAGTGATGCACTTACTTCATTTAACCTTCATGCCAACACAGCAAAGTCTATTCATATTCCTAGGCCATTCGTTACGCTTAAATCGCGTATTACTCGGGAGTTAAGTCTTCTGGCTAATGGATTCTTAGATAAGTTTCTGGAAGACTCAGGAGATAGGCATTCGCTTAGGCCTAAGAAAATCTATAATCAGTGGAAGCTAATACGTAGCTTTATAAGCCA
>CANNLO010000070.1 GCA_947505055.1 Methylococcaceae bacterium
CCATTTGTACGTCCAGCTGAACTGGCTAATGATTATACGGCTACGGTCCCAGTAATTGCTCATGCTATAGAAGCCTGCCGAAATTATGGCTGGAAATTTGATAATGTGTGCTGTATTTATCCTTGTGTGCCATTCATTCAAAATGAAGACATAAAAGGTGCACTTGCTTGCATAAATAGTAGCCAGGCAGACTACTGCTTTCCGGTTACTGAATATCCAACTGCAATTCAGCGATCACTCAAACTTTTGAGTAGCGGCAAGATGCAACCATTTTATCCTGAATTTGAAATAACAAGAACTCAGGACCTAGAACCGGCTTATTATGATGCAGGCCAATTCTATTGGGGCAAAACTCACGCATGGCTAACAAACCCAAATATTCACAGTAGTGGCTTAGGCTATGTTATTCCAAATTGGCGTGTTGTTGATATTGACATGCCGGAAGACTGGTTACGGGCAGAGCTTATCTATCGCTCAATCATTAACAACAATCAACAATCAACAATTTAAAATTGGGAACTACAATGACATTTAAAACTGAACAGGAAGCTTTTTGGGCTGGTAATTTCGGCACTGAATACATTCAACGTAACCAAGGTGATATCTTATTAGCCTCTAATCTAGATTTTTTTGCGAAGGCTTTGCATGCTGTTCGCGGTGTGAAGACTTGTATTGAGTTTGGTGCCAACATTGGCATGAACCTTAAAGCGTTGAAACTGTTGCACCCTATGCAGGAACAGCATGGTATTGAAATAAATGCTGATGCTGCACGCGAACTAGCGTTAGTTATTCCACCTAACCACGTTTATCACAGCTCAATTCTTGATTTTAATCCTCAGCAGACTTGGGATTTGACTCTAATTAAAGGTGTATTGATTCATATCAATCCAGATGAACTGCCACAGGTTTATGACAAGTTGGTTGCTACCTGTGGCAAATATTTATTAGTAGCGGAATATTACAATCCAGCGCCAGTTGCCATCCCTTATCGTGGCCATACTGATCGACTATTTAAACGTGATTTTGCTGGCGAGATTATGGATCGTCATCCACACATGGAGTTAATTGATTACGGTTTTGCTTACCGACGAGACCCAAACTTTCCTCAAGATGATATCACATGGTTTTTAATGGGAAAGCGAGGCTAACATGCTAACTTATTGCAAACGATGTGTGATGCCGGATACCAAGCCGGATTTACACTTGGACGAAGAGGGGGTGTGCAACGCCTGTCGTAGTTACGAAAAACGCAAGGAGGTTGATTGGGATGCCCGCCATGCAGAGTTGCTGTTGGTACTCGAAAAATACCGTAGACCCGACAGTAGTAATTGGGACTGCATCGTCCCCGTTAGTGGAGGCAAAGATAGTACCTATCAAGTGGTGCGCATGTTGCAATTAGGGTTGAATCCATTGTGTGTAACATCTACCACTTGTGATCTGTCTTCACTAGGTCGCAAAAATATTGAAAACTTAAAGCACTTAGGCGTGGACTATGTCGAAATGTCGCCGAACCCACTGATTCGAGCTAAGCTTAACAGTATTGGTCTAAAGCAGGTTGGCGATATTTCATGGCCTGAACATGTCGGTATTTTTACGATTCCAGTCCGTGCTGCAGTGCAATTTAATGTGCCGTTATTAGTTTGGGGGGAAAACTCACAAAATGAATATGGTGGCCCTGCAGCGGCGACAGAAAATAACGTACTAAATAGACGATGGTTAGAAGAGTTTGGTGGGTTGTTAGGTATGCGTGTTACGGATTTGATTGGCATGGAAGGTATCGAAGCTAAACATTTAATTCCTTATACCTACCCTAGTGACGAAGAGTTGGCACGCGTGGGGGTAACAGGCTTATTTTTAGGCCATTACATTCCCTGGGATGGCTTGTCCAATACACTGATTGCTCAAGCAAATGGTTTCCATACATATGACAAAGTTGTTGAAGGATCTATGGTCAGTTATGAGAATCTAGATAATCACCAAACTGGCATTCACGACTACTTCAAATTCCTGAAATTTGGTTTTGGCCGAGCAAGTGATCTTGCTTGCATGCATATTCGACGAGATCGACTTACAAGGCAAGATGGGATGGAGGCAGTGAAACGGTTGGATGGCAGATTCCCGTGGGAATATTTAGGAAAACCACTAGAAGAAATCTTGCGTCCGCTTGATATTACGGTCGATGAGTTCATAAGATTGTGCGATAAATTTACCAACAAAAAAATATTTAAACGTGACGCATCTGGTGCCTTAATCAAAGATCGCGATGGCAACCTTGTTAAGGTTAACTACGATAACTCATGAGAGTAGGCGTTATAGATTACGGCGTAGGTAATTTGGGTTCGGTCATGCGCGCGTTGGAAGAGTTGCGTGTGACGCCAGTTTTAATTACAAAAGCAATAGATATGCATGTTGCTGACAGCTTTATACTGCCTGGCGTTGGCAACTTTGCCGATTGCGCTAAGTTACTGGATGATGGCGGTTGGATGCAAGCTTTACGGCAAGAGGTGCTTGTGGAAAGTAAGCCGTTACTGGGTATATGTTTGGGTATGCAATTGTTGGCAACTGCAAGCATGGAAGGTATTGCTGACAATGCATCCAATGGTGTGGCTGGGCTCAATTTTATTCCCGGGCGCGTAGAAAGTTTGCGAGCCTTGGGTTGTAGTCTACGTATTCCCCATGTGGGCTGGAATGAGGTGACAAGCCACGCCGAATCGCGAGGGCTGTTTGAAGGCATACCAGACAGTACCGATTTTTACTTTGTTCATAGTTACGCCTTTGTGCCGGATGATCCTGCCCATGTATTGGCTACCACCGTATATGACATACCGGTGACTGCTGCCGTCAAATCTGGTCACATATGGGGCACCCAGTTTCACCCGGAAAAAAGCTCGCGTGCAGGGTTTCGGTTGTTGCGTAACTTTATAGAGAACCCAACATGCTAAAGGTGCGCGTCATACCGACTCTGTTGTGGAAACAATTTGGCCTGGTTAAAGGTATAGGCTTTGATAGTTGGCGTAGGGTTGGTCCAGTACTGCCTGCCGTCAAAGTTTATAATCAGCGAGAAGTGGATGAACTTATACTGGTTGATATCGTGGCGCATCAGTCGACTGATGACTTGGACTTTGAGTCCATCGACGAATTTGGCCAAGACTGTTTTGTCCCGCTTACCGTTGGCGGTGGTATTACACATATAGAACAGGTGCAAAAACTGTTACGCGCTGGTGCTGACAAAGTTTGCGTGAATACTGCGGCTTATACTAACCCAGAACTGTTAAGTGAAATCGCCAAGCGACACGGTACACAATGCGTAGTTGCAAGTATCGATGTACGCCAAAATTCGTCTGGTCGAGGATGGGAGTGTTACAGTCACGCTGGAAAACAGCCCACTGGTAGAGAGGTTAACGCGTGGGCACGTGAAATTGAAGATCGTGGTGCAGGCGAAATTTTGATTACCTCTATTGAGCGAGACGGCACCTTTCAGGGTTATGACTTCGCGCTGATTGAGGCTGTGGTGCATGCCGTAAAAATTCCCGTTATTGCTTCAGGCGGCGCCGGTAATTATCAGCACATGATAGATGCCGTCAAACAGGCTGGTGCCTCAGCGGTTGCTGCGGCAAGCATGTTTCACTTTACTGAACAAACACCTGCTGGAGCTAAAGCTGCCATGCAAGCCGCAGGAATACCGGTTCGGCGGAACTTTGTCGACAGCGTGAAAAAATGAGGATCGCCTTTCGCACCGACGCATCCCTGCAAATTGGCACCGGCCACGTCATGCGCTGCCTGACGTTGGCCGACGCGCTGAAGACTGCTGGTGCCCAGTGCCATTTCATTTGCCGCGAGCATCCGGGTAATTTGATCGCGCATATTCGTCAGCGCGGTTTTACAGTAAGTGTGTTACCGGCTGCTACCAAGGCGTTTATCACTGACGAACTGGCCGCCAAGGCGCAGTCAAACTACGCTGCTTGGCTCGGTGCCGATTGGGCCACCGATGCTGAGCAAACAAAAGTCGGTGTTGGCGCGACGGCGGTTGACTGGCTGATTGTTGATCACTACGCACTTGATGCCCGCTGGGAGCAAACACTGCGGTCGCTGTGTCCCAAACTGATGGTTATAGACGACCTGGCAGACCGGCCCCATCGCTGCAACCTGCTGCTTGATCAAAACTTGGGCCGCCAGTCGCAAGACTATGCGGGGTTGGCGCCCACACACTGCCAGGTGCTCACCGGTCCGCACTACGCCCTGTTGCGCCCTGAGTTTGCAGCATTGCGTACCTACAGCCTGCAACGCCGCCAGGCGCAGCCCGCCTTGCGCCAGTTGCTCATCACCATGGGCGGCGTCGATCAATCCAACGCCACCGGGCAGGTGCTGCAGGCCCTCAAAACCTGCGCTTTGCCAGCCGACTGCCGCATCACCGTGATCATGGGCTTGACGGCGCCCTGGTTGCAGAACGTCCGGGAGCTGGCGGCTCAGATGCCCTGGCCCACCGAAGTGGTGGTCAATGTCAACGACATGGCCCGGCGCATGGCCGACAGTGATCTGGCGATTGGTGCGGCGGGCAGTACGTCGTGGGAGCGGTGCTGTTTGGGCTTGCCGACTTTGATGGTGGTACTGGCTGAAAATCAACAGCCTAGTGCCCAAGCCATTGAAGCCGCACACGCAGCCAGTTTGATTGGGGCAGTGAGCGATATCGCAACGCAACTGCCATTGGCCGTTGCTGAACTGATCGAGTCAGAGCGCCATAGCCACATGAGCTTAGCCGCCAGTGCGGTTACCGATGGGCGGGGCGTTGAAAAAGTCCTGAGCGCCATGGGAGTGATCAATGCCTAAATCAACCCCTGCGCCATCGCAAATTCGGCCCATGATTCATGCTGATCTGGAGCTGGTGCTGGCCTGGCGCAACCACCCAGATGTTCGGCGCTACATGTACACTCAGCATGAAATCACGTTGGATGAACATCAGTGCTGGTTTGAACGCACCTTGCCAGACCCGAAAAAACACTTGCTGATTTTTGAAGTGAACCAACAACCCCTGGGGTTTGTGAACTTCAATGAGACGGGAAATGGCGGCATTGCCGATTGGGGTTTTTATGTGGCACCGGATGGGCCCAAAGGCAGCGGCCGGAAACTTGGCTGCGCAGCGCTTAGCCACGCTTTCACCCAGCTCAAGCTTCACAAAGTCTGTGGCCAAGCCCTGGCGTACAACCAGCGATCCATCCTGTTTCACCAATCACTGGGTTTTCAGCAGGAAGGGATGCTGCGCGACCAGCATTTCGATAGCGAGCGCTACCACCACGTCATTTGCTTTGGACTACTGTCCCACGAATGGCAACCCAGCACATAAGACACAAGAGAGAACACAATGTCGAATCATCCCAGTATCACCATAGCGGGTCAGCGCATTGCCGTTGATGCCCCTCCTTACGTAATCGCCGAAATGTCGGCCAACCATAATGGCAACATCGAAACCGCCTTCAAGATCATCGAGGCAGCCAAACAAGCCGGTGCCGACGCTGTCAAGCTGCAAACCTACCGCCCTGACACCATCACGTTGGACTGTGGCTCAGAAGACTTTCGTATCCACGGAGGTCTGTGGGACGGTCGTACGCTCTACGATCTTTACCAAGAAGCACACATGCCGTGGGAATGGCACGCGCCGCTGTTTGAGCACGCCTGCAAACACGGCATCACAATCTTCAGTTCGCCATTTGACAACACCGCCGTCGATCTGCTGGAAGACCTCAACGCACCGGCTTACAAGATCGCATCCTTTGAAGCAGTCGATCTGCCGCTGATCAAGTACGTGGCCAGCACTGGTAAGCCAATGATCATCTCCACCGGCATGGCCGATGCTGAAGAAATACAGGAAGCGATTAATGCCGCACGAGAAGGTGGCTGCAAAGAACTGGCCATTCTGCACTGCGTCAGTGGCTACCCTGCGCCCGCGGCCGACTACAACCTGCGCACCATCCCAGACATGATCCAACGCTTTGGTTTGGTCACGGGCTTGTCGGACCACACCCTGGACAACACCACCGCCATCACTAGCGTGGCCATGGGCGCCTCAATCATTGAAAAACACTTCACGCTGAACCGCAAAGGCGGCGGTCCGGACGACAGCTTCTCTCTGGAGCCCGCTGAATTGGCTGCTCTGTGCAAAGACAGCAAGACAGCCTGGGCGGCGCTGGGATGCGTGGATTACGGCCGCAAGTCCAGCGAGCAAGGGAATGTGAAGTTTCGGCGCTCGCTGTATTTTGTAAAGGATTTGAATGCGGGCGATGTAATTACATCAAGTGCGGTACGAAGCATAAGACCTGGTTACGGACTTGCACCGAAGTATATGGAATCGTTATTAGGATGCGCAGTTAAGTCAAATGTCAATGCTGGCGCGCCAGTTAGTTGGTCGCTTCTTGATAAGATAACTGAAACAAATTCACGATAAATGAGAGATAATAAAATGGCTAAACTCAACATTATTTATTTGTATAAAAATCAGTTTTAATATCGTGGATATATTCATATGTACAAAGCCGTTGCAGCTTATTATCTGCATTATTTTGAATAAGAAAGAATTTAAAAATAAACTTTACATAGTTGATAGTTTTTTTGATTCAAAAAATCTATCAACTTCATTGACACTTAAAAAGATATTTTATGAGGTTGTCTGGTTCGCAACAAAAGATGAAGCGTTTTCTGCTGCATCTATCAATTACCCAAATAATATATATATTGATTCTGACGTCGGGCTTCTCAACTTGATAAGTTTATTGAAATTTAAATCAAAATCCTATCGCACTGATATACATGTATATGAAGAAGGAATTGGAACTTACTCTTGTAATTTAGTTGCAGGGAAATTTAAGAGATTAATTCTTAAGTCTATTGGCGCGGGATGTAATTTTGGAGGGTGTGGCCTAACGAAAAAAATCCATGTTTTTGATAAGCAACATTATATTAATAATAATTTAGGGTTATCAAAAAAAGTTATTGAAATAGATACAGGTTTAATAAATTGGATGGAAGCAAATATAAATAATATCATTGAAATATTTAGTCCTGGTTATAAGGTTGGGGTATATTCAAACAAAAATACGGCAAGCATATACATTTCAGAATGGGTGCTAGATCTTGATCTAATTCATAAAATAGCAAGAAAAGGCAATCTTTATGTAAAAATTCATCCGCATATAAAAGATAAATTTGAACAGATCTTCTCTGGTGAATTAAATGTTGAATTTTTCCCAGCGACTCTTCCGGCCGAGACTGCAATAATAATTCTATTGAAAAGCTATGCAAAAGTAAATATTTACCACCACAACTCCAGTTGTGTACACTACATTAAAAGTGATCGAGTAGATTACATTAATCTACTTAGTGTTATGAATACGACGCAAGAAGAGAAAAACTATAATATTAATGCAAAGGAAACTCTGCAAAAGTCCCGCTAAATTTGTTAAAGAAAATATGCCTATCTCTTAAGGGAGTGCTTGAATGAGCTGTAATCGTATCCTGTTTAAAAAAGTGGCAAAAACAAAATACATTGGCACCGCGACAAAAATAATAGCTATTGTCTTGACTCCTTTTGCATATTTTTTTTCGTACTATATTTTATCGCACTATACGGGCGGTGACCAAATAAGTTACCATGAATTTTATGATGCTCTATATGGGGCACGAATAGAAGAAATAATGTTTCTGGCTCTTGCTCATGTCAGCAGCGCGGAACCTCTCTCAGCGTTTATTCTATGGCTCGGATCGAACCTTGGATTCGAAAAAAATGTATATATTTCACTGCTTAACGTTATTCTGATCGTTAGCCTTTTTCTACTCGCGCGACAGCATCGCGTAAGAATGTTAATGATTGGCTTGTTGTTAACCAATTTTTATGTAGTCATGTTGATGACTGGCGGGGAAAGACTAAAAATAGCATATATATTTTTGATTCTTTCCACGCTGTTCGTTGGCAAAATAAGATTGTTATTTCTCTCGCTTTCACCCTTCGCACATTTGCAAAGTATCCTTTTGCTAGCAGGTGTTATGATGGCACATTTTGAGGGTTTTATACTAAACTTGCTATTCAGGTTTTGTATCTCGAAGAGATCGATAGGGTTGCTAATTGTTCTTTTGGTAGTGGGAGCAACCATTGGTTACTATCTTTTTGATGGCATTCAAAATAAGGCTACTGTCTATGCTTCCGAGGAAGTTTCGCCATTTGAACTAATTAACTTAGGAATTCTCAGTGTTATCGCCCTTTATGTTAGTCATAAGCGATTTCGGATGTTTCTTGTTCTTTTGCCAATGATACCTGCAATTGCGATTCTTGGCGGAATGCGCGTGAACATGATCGCCGTTACACTCGTGATTTATTATCTTATGGAGGAACGTAGACTGCATCATCCCTTGGTCTATCTCTTAATGGCGTACTTTTCGATAAAAACCATACCTTTTCTGAATAATATCATCCTTTACGGCGATGGTTTTGCTAGTTAGATTTTACCCAGATTGTTAATTTTTTTGTGAATTTAGAATTTAAGCGGCTAGAAACTTCTGATAATATTAGAAAATATGCTGAAGATAATTTATATTTTCAAGAAAAAATCAGAGTAATTTTGAGCATGTAAGGATTATATTTGGGGGCGTTTCCCGCCCTGCAAGCGCACTTATCCTTGCATCCTCTGAAGAATTTGATTCCTGGCCATCCACAAATTGCTCAAGGCAAGCAGCGTTGCATCTATGAATAATCCAAAATTTCTTATAAACGTCTCAAACCTACACGTTGGGGGTGGCGTACAAGTTGCCGTTTCGCTAATCGACGAGCTCTCTCGCATGGATGACCTCCCTGTCGGAGTGTCTGTATTGGCCTCAGACGAAGTAAATTTCAATTTGCAAAATATGAATAGTGAATATTTGCGATTTAGTAGTTATGAAGTATTTAATACATATGGTTTATCGGCCCTGTGGTCAGAGCTTGGCTGCAAAGTGCGAGGCTTCGATGTTGTATTTACCGTGTTTGGTCCGCTTTATCTTCTAACGGTGCCGGCAGTAAGTATTGTTGGCTTTGCACAACCGTGGATTATTTATCCGAACAACGAAATATACCATTCATTATCTTTTTCTCAAAAGCTGAAAACCCGGTTGAAGTTCTTTGCACAGTCATTGTTCTTCAGACGTGCGGATAGATTGGTAGTTGAGTTGGGGCATGTAAAGAATGGGCTTGTTTCGCGTGACTTCCTTGATGCTGGCCGAATTGATGTGGTGCATAACTGCTTGGGTTCTGCGTATCTTCGGTCTGAGCTATGGAAACCAATGTTCAACAGTATTGTCAAGAATAATTTTTCTATTGGCTTTGTTGGACGCGACTACCTACACAAAAACACAAATATTCTTCCTGAGATTAAAAAATCACTAAATGATGTGTATGGGCTGGATGTGGATTTTTATGTCACATTAAATCCTGCGGAATGGAACGCTAAATCTGATTTCTTTCGTAGCAACATTAGTAATGTGGGCGAGCTTGAAGTAGCGCAATGTCCAAGTTTTTATCAGCAAATGGATGCTGTAATTTTCCCTAGTTTTTTGGAGTGCTTTTCCGCAACTCCCTTAGAGGCCATGGCCATGAAGAAACCGTTATTCGCATCTGATCGTGGATTTGTTCGGGATGTGTGTGGTGATTTCGCCTGGTACTTTGACCCAGAAGATCCGAGCGCTGCCGCCAATCTGATTGCTAACTACATTAATAATCAGGTAGGCCGTGACGGCCCAAAGCTAGCCGCCGCGCGTGAGCATGTAATTCAATTTTCAGACGCACGACAAAGGGCGGCAGACTATTTGAGGATCATGCAGGCAGCTGCAATAGGTCGCTCTGAAGTTTGATTTTATAGTATGAGAACCACCTTATCACTGGCGGCACCGGCTTTATTGGCTCCCATGCCTGCGTTGTGCTAGCGCAGTCGGGGCATGAACTGGTCATTCTCGACAATCTCTGCAACTGATGCAACAAAAAAAGGAATTATTGATGTTTGAAAATAAAAAACTATTAATCACAGGTGGAACGGGTTCTTTCGGAAACGCCGTTCTCCGCCGCTTTTTGGATTCCGATATTGCTGAAATACGCATTTTCAGCCGAGATGAAAAAAAGCAAGATGATATGCGTAAGAAATATAACAATCCCAAGTTAAAATTCTACATCGGCGATGTGCGTGATGTTGATAGTGTTCGCACGGCAATGCGTGGCGTGGATTATGTGTTTCATGCGGCGGCACTTAAGCAGGTGCCCTCTTGTGAGTTTTACCCATTGCAGGCGGTTAAAACGAATGTGCTAGGCACAGAGAATGTGCTTGAGGTTGCTGTTGCTCTTGGTGTTAGGAGGGTGATTTGCTTGAGTACAGACAAAGCGGTGTACCCAATTAATGCTATGGGCATCAGTAAAGCGATGATGGAAAAAGTAGCGGTGGCTAAATCGCGTGAGAGTAATGCCACTACAATTTGCGTAACGCGCTACGGTAATGTAATGGCCTCACGTGGCTCAGTCATCCCGTTATTCGTTGATCAAATTCTTGCAGGTAATCCGATTACGATTACCGATCCAAACATGACCCGTTTTATGATGACTTTAGATGATGCCGTTGATTTAGTACTCTATGCATTTGAGCATGGAAACCCTGGCGATATTTTTATTCAAAAGGCACCCGCAGCTACAATCGAGACCCTAGCAAAGGCTGTAACTGAATTGGCTGGTTTTCCAAATTATCAAATTAGAATTATTGGTACTCGCCATGGCGAGAAGCTTTATGAGGCTCTATTAAGTAGAGAGGAAATGTTGGCAGCCGAGGATTTGGGTGGCTACTACCGTGTGCCACCAGATTTAAGAGATTTGAATTATGGCAAGTTTGTAGATCAAGGAGAGATCGGGATTTCTGAGGCTGTAGACTATAATTCGCATAATACAAACCAGTTAGATTTGGCGGAGATGAAGGCGCTATTGCTGAAGCTATCTTTCATGCAGGCAATTTCTCGTGGTGAAGTCGCGCAAGCGGAGACTTAAATGATGGTGCTGGTTACTGGTGCGAATGGGTTTATTGGTAAGAATTTACTCGTGCATTTACACGAGCAAGGCGTTGAATCTGTGCAATTTACGCGTGGCATGGATCTCAGTGATTTGGCTACTGCACTGGATAGTGCGGATTTTGTGTTTCACTTGGCCGGGATCAATCGGCCTAAGGGTGTGGCTGAATTTACTGAAGTCAATATAGGGCTGACCGAGCAACTTTGCGATTTAATTCGCGCAAGTGGTAGGCGGATTCCGGTGTTGTTCACATCTTCAATCCAAGCAGATGCTGATAATCATTACGGCTTGAGTAAGCTGGCTGCTGAATATGCGCTAAAGACGCTGGAGAGGGATACAGGTTCACCTATATATCTGTATCGTTTACCGAACGTGTTTGGCAAGTGGAGTAGACCTAACTACAACTCAGTTGTGGCAACATTTTGCCACAATATTGCCAACGATTTACCTATTCAAATTAATGATTCAGCCTCGCTTATCCGTCTTGTTTACATTGATGATGTGGTTGAGGACTTTTTGCGATTATTGCAAGAGATGCCTATTGGAGTAGTGTGGCCTGAAGTCTCTCCTGTTTACGCAATTACCGTGGGTGAATTGGCTAATCAAATTAAGTTGTTTAAGGCGTGCCGTGCATCAATGGTCACAGAGGCAGTTGGCACGGGCCTTGCAAGGGCGCTATATTCAACCTATTTGAGTTTTCTACGACCGGATCAATTTTCCTACGCTGTGCCAGCACATGCGGACCCGCGCGGCCGATTTGTGGAAATGCTGAAAACTAAAGACTCTGGCCAGTTTTCATTCTTCACAGCACATCCTGGAATTACGCGTGGTGGTCATTATCACCATACAAAAAATGAGAAGTTTTTGGTGATTCAAGGTAAAGCATGCTTCGGTTTTCACAACGTAGTCACGGGTGAAGTTTACGAGCTATTTACGGATGGCGAGAAGCCAGAAGTGGTTGAAACTGCTCCTGGATGGTCGCATAATATCAAAAATATCGGTGACAATGAAATGATTGTAATGCTATGGGCTAATGAGATTTTTGATAGTCAACATCCAGACACTATTACGCATAAGGTTTGAATATGAAGAAATTAAAGGTTGTTTCTGTTGTTGGTACAAGGCCCGAGATTATTCGCTTGTCTCGTGTGTTGGCGCGTTTGGATGAATTTTGTGATCATGTGCTGGTTCATACTGGCCAGAACTACGACTATGAATTGAATCAGGTTTTTTTCGACGACCTTGGTGTTCGTAAGCCTGATTATTTCTTAAACTGCGCTTCCAACAGCACTAGTGCAGCAAATATGATTGGTAATTTAATTATTGCTGTGGATCAGATGTTGGCGGAGGTGAAGCCTGAGGCGATGCTGGTTTTAGGTGATACCAATAGCTGCCTGTCTGTGATTCCAGCGAAAAGGCGAAAAATCCCAATTTTTCATATGGAAGCTGGAAATCGTTGCTTTGATATGCGTGTGCCAGAAGAGATTAATCGTCGTATTGTTGACCATACGGCAGATGTAAACCTGACCTATAGCACGATAGCGCGCGATTATTTGTTGCGTGAAGGATTGCCACCAGATCTAATTATTAAAACAGGTAGCCCGATGTTTGAGGTGTTAACGCACTATCGCTCGCAAATTAATGCTTCTGATGTGTTAGATCGTTTGGGGCTTAAAGAAAATGGTTACTTTGTTGTTAGCGCACATCGTGAAGAAAATATTGAATTGCGAAAAAACTTTGCCAAGTTGGTTAATGTACTGAATGCGATTGCAGAAGACCATGGTTTGCCTGTAATCGTATCGACACACCCACGAACACAAAAGCAGATTGACGAAACCAATTCAAAATTCCATAAAAACGTACAATTATTAAAACCACTGGGTTTTCATGATTACGTCAAACTACAACTATCGGCACGAGCGTCTTTGTCAGATAGTGGCACCATCAATGAAGAGTCATCTATTTTGAATTTCCCTGCGCTGAATCTCCGTGAAGCACATGAACGGCCTGAAGGGATGGAGGAGGCTGCTGTGATGATGGTTGGGCTTGAAGTTGAGCGAGTGCGTCAGGGGTTGGCTATTTTAGCTGAGCAACCGCGCGGTGAAGAGCGTGGACTGAGGCAAGTATCCGATTACAGCATGCCAAATGTCGCAGATAAAGTGGTGCGAATTATTCACAGTTATACTGATTATGTGAATCGGGTAGTTTGGAAGAAGTATTGACGCATGACGATGCGTGTATTGCTGCTTACCCAGTGGTTTGATCCTGAGCCAACCTTTAAAGGATTGGTGTTTGCACGTGAACTGGTGCGTCAAGGGTTTGAGGTGGAGGTGTTGACGGGCTTTCCTAATTACCCAGGCGGTAAGGTCTACTCTGGATATAAAATCAAACTGCTACAGCGTGAATTTATTGACGGGGTTTATATCACGCGAGTACCCCTGTACCCAAACCACAGCCAATCATCGACCAAGCGGATATTGAATTACGTATCATTTGCTGCTTCAGCTTTGTTTTATGGTCTGTTTATAGCCAAGCGTGCGAATGTGATCTACGCTTACCATCCACCGATTACTGTTGGCATCAGTGCGGTGCTGATGCGAATGTTATGTCGAATACCTGTAGTGTTGGATATTCAAGACATGTGGCCAGACACATTGCGCGCTACTGGCATGGTTACTAGTTCTAAGACATTGGAACGAGTCGCGGATGTCTGCAACTGGATTTATCGCCACGTGGATAAAATTGTGGTGCTGTCACCAGGTTTTAAAAGTTTGCTCTTAGATAGAGGCGTGCAGGAAGAGAAGGTTGATGTTATTTATAACTGGGCCGATGAAAAATCATTGGTATCGTCAGAGATAGGATTGCCCGTTACATATCCAACATCTGACCGATTTCGTATCGTATTTGCTGGTAATATGGGGAAAGCTCAGGCTCTTGATGCGTTATTAGACGCGGCCGTAATACTTCAAGCGCGGGGTTCTCAGGTTTATTTTGTGATGGTTGGTGGGGGCGTCGAGGTGAACCGACTTCAAATGAGAGCATCAGTACTACAATTAAGTAACATCATATTTTTCCCACCAGTACCTATGATGGAAGTTGGAGTGTTTTTGCATGCTGCTGATGCTTTGATAATCCATTTGCGCAAGGATCCACTATTTAAGATTACCATTCCATCTAAGACTCAAGCTTATATGTTTGTAGGCAAGCCATTGCTGATGGCTGTGGAAGGGGATGCTGCTGATCTGGTGTTAAATTCAGGTGGTGGCGTGGTAGCAGAACCGGAAAGTGCTGAATCTTTGGTGGAAGCAGTCGAGGTTCTTCAGAATATGAGCTCGAAGGATCGCCAGATTATGGGTGGAAAGGCTAGAGCATATTATCAAGATTATTTAGCACTTGCCATGGGTGTCCGTAAGTTCGGTAATATTTTTAATGAGATTGGGAAAAAATGAGTTTTAATCAAGGTGCATATTTTCAGAAAATTGTTGACTTCACTCATAGTGTTTACGGTGAAGACTTCATACCTCTACATCGCCCAGTATTTGAAGGTAATGAGAAGCGATATCTTATTGATTGTATTGATTCGAACTTTGTTTCATCTGTGGGGGCAAAGGTCGTGGAGTTTGAGCAACAAGTGGCTGAATTTACTGGGGCTAAGTATGCTGTTGCGACGGTCAATGGAACTGCTGCACTCCATGTGGCGCTTCAATTGGTGGGTGTTGAGCGTGATGATGAAGTGATAACTCAAGCATTGACTTTTATTGCTACATGTAATGCCCTAAGTTATACCGGTGCGCACCCAGTATTTGTGGATGTTGATATTGATACATTAGGCTTAAGCCCACATGCATTGAGACAGTTTTTGTTGCTGCATGTCGAAATGCGGGGCGGTCAAGCTTTTAATAAAACTACCGGGAGGCGCATTTCCGCAGTTGTACCTATGCACACGTTCGGGTTGCCGTGTCGTATTGATGAGATTGCAACGATTTGTGATGAATGGGGTATAGCATTGGTAGAAGATGTGGCTGAATCACTGGGTAGTTATGTAGGAAAGCGACACACAGGCACTTTTGGTAAGATGGCAACTTTAAGCTTTAACGGTAACAAGGTTATCACCACAGGAGGTGGGGGCATGATCATTACTGACGATGCCAAATTAGCCGCACGTGCCAAACATATTACGACTACCGCCAAGGTGCCACATCCTTATGAGTTTGTACATGACGAGGTGGGTTATAACTACCGCCTGCCTAATTTAAATGCGGCGCTGGGCTGTGCCCAGATGGAGAGGTTACCTGAGATGCTTGCAATTAAGGCTGATGTGGCGAAACGCTATGCTGGATTATTTAAATCGTTAGGTATGGCTTTTGTGGTTGCGCCAAAAGGAACTTCTACCAACTATTGGCTAAATGCTATTGTCTTGAATTCCTTGCAAGAACGAAATGCATTTCTAGAATTCACCAATAATCAGGGGGTGATGACTAGGCCTATTTGGCGTTTAATGTCTCGCCTTACCATGTTTCAGAACTGTCAAAATGATGGTCTGGCTAACTCTATCTGGCTGGAAGACCGGGTAGTTAATATTCCTTCTAGTGTACCTGATGGTGCGTTATCAGCATTTAATAGAGAAACTTTATGAATACACTTAAATTAATTGGTCGTGATAAGCCGTTGTTTGATGCCGACGTATTTCAGCATGAGTCAAACCTTTCTTCTTTAGTTACGGGAAGCCGTTTTTTGGTAATAGGTGGCGCTGGCTCAATTGGTCAGGCTGTGACTCGTGAGATTTTCAAGCGTCATCCGCGAGTATTGCATGTTGTCGATATTAGTGAAAATAATATGGTGGAGCTGGTGCGGGACATTCGCAGCACACTGGGTTATATAAAAGGCGACTTTCGAACATTTGCTATTGACTGTGGAGGGCGTGAGTTTGAGGCGCTAATGCATGCGAGTGGTGGCTACGACTACGTGCTGAATTTGTCAGCGCTTAAACATGTGCGTAGTGAAAAAGACCCATTCACGTTGATGCGTCTTATTGATGTGAATGTAACCAATACCATCAAAACTTTAGAGCTGGCAAGTGCTTATGGCGCACGCAAATATTTTTGTGTTTCTACCGATAAGGCAGCCAATCCAGTTAATATGATGGGTGCTAGCAAGCGTATTATGGAAATGTTCTTAATGCGTGCTAGCGAAGGCTTGCTGTTATCAACTGCGAGATTTGCCAATGTGGCATTTTCTGATGGATCGTTGTTACATGGTTTCAATCAGCGTTTTGCTAAGCGGCAACCAATCTCTGCCCCTAATGATGTCAGACGTTATTTCGTTACTCCACAAGAGTCAGGCGAATTGTGTTTGATGTCCTGTTTGCTAGGTGAAAATCGCGATATTTTCTTCCCTAAACTTAGTGAATCTCTACACTTAACGACTTTTTCAGACATAGCTGTACGTTACTTACATGAGTTAGGCTATAAAGCCTATGAATGTGCAAGTGAAGAAGAGGCTC